>CAIRYE010000239.1 GCA_903882765.1 uncultured Anaerolineae bacterium | reverse complement strand
CGAAAACTTATTTAGCCAGGGTGATACCTCGCCTGAATTACTAAGTAACCTTTTCGAAGTTTCCATCGAGTGCGATAAAGCGGATAGCGCGATCTTTGTTTCAGACCAATACCTCAACGTTATCACCAACTCCTCCGAAAAAGCCAAGACCTACTTTACCCTAGGCAAGTTACATATGAAGAAAAATGACCTTCAAACCGCTCTAAAGAATTTCAATTTGGCATTAGAACTTGAACCATCTCTTGCATCCCAAATGGGTAATCTTGGGATGGATAATCCCCCTGTGCTCGTGGACGAATTTGAGATGGTCGAAGCCTTACCAGCAACCAAAGAACCAACGGAAACCAGCGAGGCGGATCGGGAAGAAGAAAACAAAGAAGGAATTCGATTGACCATGTTACTCACAATGGGCATTATGCATTGGCGCAATGGTCAGCTGGAAGAAGCCGAAGAGATCTTAACCCAGGCAATTAAAGATGCCAATGAAAGTGGAAATTCATGGATCGAAGCATTGGCGTGGCATTCTTCAGCTTTGGTAAAAACAGCCCTTGGCGACGTAAAAGGCGCAATCGACGCTTACTTAAAAGCGGCCGAACTGGCTCCTAACCAGATCTTCCCATGGAATAAAGTCGGCGCATTATACGAAAACCTCGATATGAATAATGAAGCCCAAGAAGCTTACCAAAAATCCTTGATCTTGAACCCAGAAGATTCTGAAAGCTGGAATGGTATGGGCGACCTTTTGACCAAACATGGAAAACTTGATGAAGCCATTGCCTGTTACCAGCTTGGAAATGTTTTCGAAACACATTCCTACGGTAACGATGGGATCAAGGTATATCAAAAAGCCCTGGATTATTACCGCATGACCATTGAAGAAATGAGGATGGATCAGGCTGATCGTTCCTTATCAAAATCCATTTCACTGGAATCAAACGAACCGGAAATTCAAGCTGTATTGTCGGATCTGATCGCTGATGCTCAGACGCAGGATCAAGAACTTGTTAGTGAAGGCCATGATGTTACAGCGCCAATAATGGCTGAGCATATTGAAGAACACCCTACCCAGGTTGTACCTCAATTGGCTGAGAAGATTGAACAAAAGAACACTGAATCGAATATTGACGAAAATTTATTGAGATCGATCAAGAAGTTTGAACAAACGGTAAAAGAAAATCCATTCAATGATCGTGCCTGGGACTCACTTGGAAACTTATATAAGCTGACACGAATGTACGAAAAAGCCATCTTCGCCTACGAGAACGCGGTAGCGATACAACCCCGCAAACACATTTATCACTACCAGTTAGGAACTCTCTATGCGGCTTACGGCAATTTCAATGTCGCGATCAGCGAAATGCTAAAAGTACTCGAACAAGATCCAACATCAACCTACGCCCACTGCGCCCTAGCGAACTACTTTCGACGTTTGGGTATGACCGAAAAAGCTAAATACCATATCGAATTTGCTGTCCCCTTTATGAAAAACGAAAAAGAATATGATCGAGCTTGTTTTGAATCGGTTCGTGGGGAGGTTGACTTGGCATTTGAACTTCTCGAAAAAGCGTTGGATAAAAAACAGACTTCCATCGAGTTAGCTATAACGGATATGGATCTTGATTTCATAAAGTCCGATCCAAGATTCGAGCAACTCGAATCAAAATACGCTGAGGTTGCTGTATATTCCTAATGAAAATTTGCTCATAAAATGAAAAGCGGGTTTTGGATAAATTCCAAAACCCGCTTTTTGTTATTTCAATTCTTTCCCAAATTCTACCAAACTGCGGTAGTAAGGTTCGATGCTTGGAATAAAGTGTTTTTCGCCTTTGGCATGAGGCCCGACCCCGGTTTGTCCCCAAACCACAGCCTGACCGCCCGGCGCGAAACGCGCGCTAGTACCCGCTAGCTTTTTGCCTATTTTCGGATCCGTTCCCGAAACTATTTTTACTGCCTTGATAAGAGCTAAGAGGGCAGGGTTGTCGTTATCGCAAGCGACGCCATCTTCATTGACAGCAAATACGACTTCTAGCTGGTTGTCAAGGCAATATTGCGAAACATCTTTTTTGAGTTCAACGGTGTTATCTTGCGGGATCGGCCTGATCTCTACGCCAAGAACCCCTTCGGCGGCGGTGATGTTATATACACCGGGCGTGCCAACCTTGGTAAATGGGAATTTAGCCTGAGATTGCCAGCCATCGCTCGATGAGAGCGTGAGCCGATTTTTGAATATCTCGTTGAGCGCAGCTCTAGCCGAGATCAACTTTTCGGAAAGGTCACCTGTGCCAGCAAGGCCAGAGTGTCCTTTTACTCCTCGGGCGATGATATCGAACCGCATTACACCACGGTTCTGAACACAGATCTCGCCAAACAATTCATCCCCTTTTTCGCCGGTACGTTCGCCCGCGATGAAGAATTGTGGCGTGTAATCCATTTCTTTTTTCAGCTTTTCGAGAATATGAGGGGTTCCCCAAGCTTCCGCCTCGCCATTTTCTTCATTACCAACCAATAACAAGGATATGTCCGGGAAGGCGCTCCCTGCCTTTTGAGTATCCTTCATCCAGACCAAATAGGTAGCGACTACGGTTTTCATATCCGCAGATCCGCGACCAAATAAATAATCCCCATCAACATAAGGTGTGAATTGGGAGTCATCGGGTTCTGGTTCAACAACGTCAAAATGCCCAGTCAGTAAAACACGGCCAGGTTTTTTAGGGGTGGTTTGTTCCTTCCCATCTGAGAATGAGGCAAGGATCGCCGGATATTTTCCATCGAAATATTGAACAGAAAGCCCATTGGTTTTTAGGTATTCATAAACCATCGAGCCTGCTTTATGCACCTCATCGAGACGTTCATTCGGGCAGGCGGTGACAGATGGAATACTGATCAAAGAAGAAGCAAGATCGACAATTTCAGCAGTTTTATCTGGATAGGAAGAATTTAATACCGTGCCGACCGTTGGTCTGAATCGAATTGGAAGTTTTTGGTCGTTCAGGGCTTGAATTCTGGCAGAGCTCATTACTTGATCTAATTTTTCAGCTTCAGACTTGGTCTGATCAAGATTTGCTGAGATAAATTCCATATCCTTCGCAATTTGTTCCTGACGCTCGAACGCAATTTGTTGTAGGATGTTCGCTGGAACTTCATCTGAATCACCGATCAATTCTTTGATATGTGCGCGAAGTTTATTTGATGTGTTCAGTCCGCCGTTTGCCATATCCCAAAGGGGTTCAAGATCGGAAGCCATTCCTAACGCTTCAGCGAGGGGTTGCAATTCTTTGAGGGTCCATTTTAAGAATTCGCGCATTTCGATCGGTTTTCCGGTGAGAGGATTTTCGATCTCGGTGTCTAATCCCTTTTGGCTCGCTAACAATTCATTGCCCCTTGCCCGAATAATGTCTTCTCGATCATACCGGAACGAACGGGCAAAAGCAGGGTCAGCGTAAATGCGGATAAGCAGAAGATGCTTGAAGGTTAGGTTGGCCAAGTCGATCGCCATTGGATGACCGCCATCGTCGGTACGAATTTCTACCCGACCCATCGGCAAATTGATTCGCGCCAAGAGATTTTGTTTTTCGATCTGCCTTGCCATTTCTTCTGGAGGGGTGGTTTCACCGATCGAGTACAAACCACGGGTGTAAAGATCTTTTAGCTGATCTCCCGTGGTCGAGATCAATCGTTCTACCGGTTCAGCAAAGGACCTCGCTCGTACTGGAGTCCAGTTGTTATTCCCAAAGCGGACCCCGCGGTTGACCAGATCATAGGATACCGCTTTGTAATCTTTGTAAGATCGGTAAAGATCAGGTTGATCGATCTCGGATGGGTTAGGGAAGGTTAGGTTACGGACGGAATCAAATTCGGTTAATACAACGGTGGATTTCCCATTGCGAAATTGCGCCTGCAAGGGTGTGGAAGCGCTTGTCGCGATATATAAAGGCGCAAAAGCGCGGAGGCAGCGAGTAGCGGTAATATAAAATTCGCTCTTGAACTGGTCAAGGTGTTTGGAATTTCTTTCACTTTGGGGGAGGTGCATAAAATCCCAGGTAAAAAGTGGGTCAGGAAGAGAAAGATTGATGTGGATACCGGCTGTGGAAAGGGTATTTCCGTAAAGATCAACGCAGCGTTCCAAATACCTTCTCTTAGCGATACTCCAATTACCTGGGATCGAGTCGTGATTTATATCGGTAAGAAATAATAAGTTGCCGTGCCAATAAAACAAATTCTCATCGAAATTTTGTCCTGCTTTTTTTAAAGCGTTGATGAGAATTGCTTCCATTAACCGGGTTTCAAAAATAACCCCTCTTGGATGGTAGTAAGGTTGCGTTGCGAATTCAACCATCCAATGAAACACTTCAAGCTGGGAATAATCAACCAGGTCTTTGGGTAAACAAACAGATCGCAAATAATCTACGAAAGATAATTTTGCTGGGCCAGACCCCACCGTAAGGAGGGGGCTGAAGCGTTCATCCAGTAAATTCCATTCCAGTTCAACACCATTTAAACCTCCAAGAGGTTTTTCGGATTGGATAGACGATAAAGCTAATTTATATTTTTCAGCAAACTTCTGGGGGTTAAATGATGTCATAAATTATCCGGATGCCTTTACAAAAGTGATTTTAAGCCTTCAACCAACCGGTTGACAGCCCCAATTGTGCGTTCTTCGGGTGTGGCGTAGGAGAATCTGATCCAATCGTTGCCAAATGGTGAAAAGTAAGCTCCTGGAACGATCGCTACACCATAATTTTCCGCTAGATATTGGCCGAGTGGTTCACTGTCAGCCCATCCCTTGGCTTTTAGATAATCGCCTACATTAATGAAGGCGTAATATCCTTTCCCTATGATGTGCTTCAAACCGTGTTTTTCCAATAATGGTTTCAATACTTTTCGGCTTTGGTTGGTGGGTTCAACGATCGATTTTGAGGCGTTGGAGTAACCCATATCATATGCAACCATAGCGACAGCTAAGGAGTAAAAGGTAGGCATAACCGTGTGTGACGCACGAGCTACGATGAACTTGACAACTTCTTCATCAGCAATGAGATGACAGTTACGAATGTTAGAACCACCTAATGATTTCGTAATTCCATCTAGGAACATTAACTGCTTTCGTTCTTCTTTCGAGAAATTAGCAAGGAATGAATTGAGATCCATTGGGGATTCGTCGGTTACATAATGGTACATCCAGTCAAAAAGGACGAACGGGATACCGGCGGCAAGGGCCGCTTTCGCTAATGAAACTTGGCGTTCAACTGAAGTCGTTAAACCAGTTGGGTTATCAGGGTTCGTTATCACCAATCCGGCAATTTTACGGCCTGATTGCGCGGCGAATTTTACGCTTTCGTTAATGCCATCTTCAGAATATGCCCAGCCGGTTTCAGGATCGCCAGGTGACCATAATACGTTAGCGCCAACACCATAAGGCCCCCAGTTGTAAGAGATCCAGGGAACACGCGAAACCGCCACAACATCGCCTTCGCGGCCGTGTCCAAGGTGCAGCATTGTTTGGTAGGCTTTTATCAAGCCATCTCGTCCGCCACAAGTTCCTAGAACATTGGCAGGGCCATAACCCAACGTGGCATCGAGCTTCCAATATTTTTCAACGACCGTTTTGCGGTATGCGTCCGTTCCGAAGGGCATATCATAAGCTGTGCCATGTTCAATTTGCAATTGTGTTGCCTTTTCGAGGATTTCTTTGGGCACACCTGGTAAAGAAGCGCCGCCATCTCCTTGTGAGGCATCAAAAACTGGAAGACCAGGATTTTTTTCTAAAAATACTTTGAGCGATTTATTGATCAAAAACATCCTGGAAGGTGGAATTGCCTGCATATCCTTGAGGAAGGGATTAACCGGGATCAAGTTCTTATCAGGTACTGCGTAAACTGGGGTGGTGTTCGAGATTTCCATTCGTACTCCTTTATCTTCCATACAAATTTATAAAAAAGCCCCGTTTTATTTACGGGGCTTTGGTTATTTTATTTTATCAACTTTGTGAGGAGTCAATACCAAAGGCCCGTAGGGTTTAGATTACGGTTAGTATTGGTATTAGTCACATTATTCAAAGTTACATTTTTCACGAACAAAAGAATACCACCTGCGGAAACTTTCGTCAAGATTATAAGGTAAGGAAAATGAGATGATTCCTAGCTGGACGAGAACAATTCAACCAATAAAGTTTTGTTCTTGGAATAAAAAAAGAGCGGCAAAAAATGCCGCTCTTTTTTGAAAACAAAATTATTTGGATTCTCTTGCGTTGAAATCGATTTCGAGAAGAACATTGAGGCCGATAGCTGCGCCTTGAAGAACAAAGAAGGACACGATACCAATTAGAATTGGGGTCACGATGTTAGTGTAGATCCAATTTAAGGCCTGGGGATTTGCTATCAATTCCGTCACGGAAGTTCCCTGGCTTAATTGGGTTAAAATTACATACTGACCAACGGCCAAACCAATAAAACCGGCTAACACGATCCAGGAAAACACACCTGATAAAGTGGAAATGATATTCAAATATTTCGGGTTGTAATAGATTGGATCGTTTTCTTCGGCTTCAACTTGTGTTACATTATTATCTGACATATGAAAGACTCCTTTCGCTCAAGTTTAACACATTTATCCCCATTCGAAAAAATAATTCGTTGGATTCCTTCCACTATTATTATGGGAATTATTTTTGCCAGTTCAAACCAAACATCAATGGACATTCCTAATTTTGGGTTATTCGATTTTTTGGTAAAAAAAGCTGGACACATTATCGGTTACGCGCTTTTATCAACCACATTATTTTATGGATTCGGCTGGAAGAAACAAAAAATGTTCCTTGTGTTTTTTCTATCGATCATTTATGCTGGCTCTGATGAGTTCCACCAGTCCTATATTAGTGGGCGAACATCATCCATGTATGATGTGCTTGTCTATGATCAGATCGGTACGTTGCTTGGATTGGGGATTTCGTTGATCGTCCTACGGTTTACTCAAATTCGAGCTCAAATTCCTCGTCATTAACCCAGTTTTCAGTTCTTTCAATTGCAATATCCCCAAAAACTGCCTCTTGCACAGCGCTAAGCTTATAACGTTTTATCAACTCTAATAATGCCAGAAAGGTAACTACGACCTCTAGCCGGGTGCTGGTTGGAGGTACAAGCTCTCTGAAGTTAAAGGAACTGTGTTCGCGCACATAAGAATAAATATGGCTGATCTTTTGCCGGATGGTTATTTTTGGCGCTGAAATTACCGTGCCAAGCGATTTTTTATCTTTTTCATTCAGGAAGATGTTTTGGGCAACTTCATATAGATCTTGTAGAGATAACTCGCTTAGGTCTAATTTCCCTTCGATTTTTGGTGGGGGAGAAATTCGTAGGTAAGTATGTTTTCCTTGAGATTCAAGGTTTTCGAGGTGATTCGCGATTTCTTTGTACTTTTTATAAAGACGAAGTTGTTCAGCCAATGCCTCAGCGGGGTCTTCTTCATAGCTCTCGCGAAGAACTGGCCTTGGTAAAAGTGCCTCAGATTTGATCTGAATTAATTTTGCCGCAATGACCAAGAATGCCGAGATCTGCTCAGGCCTCGAGGTCTCCAAGGCGCGAATATGTTGGAGGTATTGATCCGTGACTTGGGAAATTGAAATGGCGGTAATTTGCAACTCAGAATGTTCAATAAGGCGCAATAATAGATCCAAAGGTCCTTCAAAAACAGGAATAATGACTTTGTAATCAGCGGTTTGGTTGCTTGCGATGTTCAATTCCATAAGAATAAATTATAACACTTGGCAAAGATAAGATTATAATCACAGGATGGCTGAACAAAAACTTACACATATTGATGAAAACGGCGAAGCTCGCATGGTAGATGTTGGTGATAAAGAGATCACAACCCGAATCGCTATCGCGCGGGGAGAAATAGTAATGGAACATTCGACCCTGGAGTTATTGAAAACAGGGACAAATAAAAAAGGGGATTATAAGGCTGTCTCAAAAATCGCTGGGATCATGGCCGCCAAAAAAACATCGGAATTAATTCCATTATGTCACCCATTAAACATAAATAAGGTAGACGTAGATCTTGAGATCGACGAAGAACTTCCCGGTATTCAAATTCGTTCGTTGGTGAGGGTGGATGGAAAAACTGGAGTGGAAATGGAAGCTCTTACCGCGGTATCGGTGTGCGCTCTGGTAATTTACGATATGGTCAAAGCGGTTGACAAAAAAATGATCATTCAAAATATCCGGCTCGTTGAAAAACAAGGCGGAAAAAGCGGCCACTTTTATAACCCATAAAGATAACAACAATGACAGATCAAAAAACTACAATTTGCAAAATAACTAATGACCCGCTAAACCTGGATGAATTAGTTGAACAAATCACAACGGAAGCAACCGGCGCGGTAGCAATATTCTACGGAGTTGTTCGAGGAGTTACAACAAAAGGGGAACACAAGACTACCTCTTACCTTGAATATGAAACGTACAAAGAGATGGCCGAAGATAAAATGGTTCAGGTTAGCCAAGAAATCCGAGAACGTTGGGATAGTGTTCATGGGATCAGCATTGTTCAGCGAATTGGCCGGCTTGAACCAAAAACGCCGACCATATTGATAGCATGCTCGGCAGCCCATCGGGATACCGGGGTATTTGATGCCGCGAAGTATGGGATCGACAGATTAAAGGAAATTGTACCTGTTTGGAAAAAAGAGGTTACTCCGAATGGGGAGTCTTGGGTTGAAGGAAGCTTCATTCCCCCTGAAAACAAATAAAAAAACACCTCGGTTTAAAACCGAGGTGTTTTTTTTGTCAAAATTAAGCTGCTTCTTTTTTAGCTTTTTCGATGACTTCAGGTTCAACAGAACCTGCCCCACCTTCAACGGGTTCATCGTGAGTAGCGGAGGCTACAGCTACCATCTCATCAAGATCAGAGAGAATGGTGACATTTTTTGAAATATCAAGATCGCGAACATGAATAGCATCGCCAAGTTTCGCTAATTTGGTGAGATCAACTTCGATCTTCTCAGGAAGGTCATTTGGAAGTGCTTCAACTTCGATCGAGTCAATATTATGCACGATAGCCGCGGAAAAATTCTTGATGGCTGGAGCAAGACCATGGAAGTGAAGAGTTACAGAGGTAGTGATCTTCTCATTTAAGGAAACGGCAAGAAAATCTACATGAGTGTAGATATTTTTGACATAATTTTTCTGAGTTTCTCGAACCAAAACCGGAATCAATTTACCATCGAGTTCAATGTTGATAATGCTTGATCCAGTTAATTTTGGTAAAGCTAAACCGGTCGAATGAGCTTCTAGGCTAATAGCGGTTGGTGCAAAATGTGTGCCGTAAATAACGGCAGGGAGTTCACCACTCCTTCTGAGTTGTTTAACCTGTTTGCCGGTTACAGTACGTTTTGTTGCCTTAAAAATTACTTTTTCCATCAAATTCTCCTCGGACACCTCTCACCAGAACACCTGGTTACCCTTGCCCTTAAAATGTTTTGTGCGAAACCTAATTGTTTCGCAGTTCTCTATTTTATCTTTTGCTAAGCCAACCGTCAAGTGAAGGATACTGGTTTACTAAGGTAAAATATTATTATGCGCAACTTTAAATATTTACTAGTTTTTGTAACAGGGATGACGACCTTAGCCGCTGAATTTGGCGCATCCAGATTATTACAAAACATCTACGGCTCAAGCAATTTTGTTTGGGCAACCATCATTGGTTTGATCATGGTATATTTTGCCATCGGGTATCAGCTTGGCGGAAAAGTTGCTGACAAATATCCAAATTACTCCACTCTTTATCAAATTTTGATCGCGGGATCTTTCTTTCTGGGAATCGTTCCCTTCATTTCAATGCCCATTCTACGAACCGCGGCTGGGGCTTTTGACTACCTAAATTTTCCCATCATGGCTGGGGCATTTGTTAGCACGATCATCTTGTTCAGCCTGCCGATCATCCTTTTAGCAAGTACTACACCGTATGTTATTCGGCTAGAAAGCCAAAAACAAGAAAATATTGGTTCTACCGTTGGGCAGATCAACGCGATCTCTACCATTGGGTCAGTATTTGGCGCTTTTTTGCCCTCCCTTTTCCTATTTGGGTTGATCGGTACAACCCGTACCATCGTTAGCTTTAGCTTGCTGATGATGGCAATATCGATCATTGGTTATTTTTATTCAAGTAAAAAGGTAGTTGCTGCGGCAATGTACCTGATCCTTCCATTGATCATCATTCTGCTAACAATCAGTACTCAGTACAAAATCAAACAAACCGGGGCTCAGATATATGAAGGTGAGTCTGATTACAACTATATTGAGGTTTTACAGATCGGGGATGATATCTTACTTCGATTAAATGAAGGGCAGGGATTCCATTCCCAGTACAACCCCACTACCTTGTTTTATAACGGCCCGTGGGAACAGTTTTTAGTAGCCCCAATGTTTAGTGCTCAATTTGAATTAGAACGGGTCGACCGCATGGCAATCGTTGGTTTTGCTGCGGGCACTACAGCTCTTCAGGCAAAGAACATCTACCCAAATGTTGTGATCGATGGGATCGAAATCGATCCGAAAATTGTTGAAGTGGGCGAAGAATATTTTCATCTCACACTCGATCGAACAAACCTGCTGATCGGAGATGGAAGAGCAATGCTGGATCGGTCCGAAAATAAATATGATTTGATCGTTGTTGATGCTTACCGCCCTCCTTACATTCCGCCGCATCTCTCGACCGTCGAGTTTTTTGAGATCTGCAAAAGCCATTTAACTAAAAACGGTCTGATCGCGATCAATGTTGGACGGGCACCCAACGATCGCAGGTTGATCAATGATCTATCAACTACCCTCAACCAAGTTCTACCTAATATTTTTATTATCGATATTCCAGATACGATGAACTCTGTAATTGTCGCCGGCAATGAGACAACCAGCGCGGCGAACTTTTATCTAAATTATTTATCCCTGATCAAAAACAACCCCCCAACAGATCTTTTAGTTCAATCCTCAACAGTCGCTATCAATAACTTTTCGATAACCTATGAACCTGGAAAGATCTATACAGATGATTTGAACCCAATTGAATGGGCGACCAACAACTTGGTGCTAAATTTCGTATTAAATTCTGAATAATAACTAGAAGAGAAAAAAGTCTTATGAAAAAAATCAACACAGTTCTTATTGCTCTATCAACACCTTTAATTATCGCAATGATGGTGGTCAACTTATTCATCTCCCATCAGTTTTTAAAGATCGAATACCAAATGCCATGGTTTCCACCAGATACTTTTGGATTTTCTATCGAAGATAGACTCGCTTGGGGTGGTATGACCATCGACTATTTGCGGTTTGGTGAAGAGTACCAAAGCCTTAGTGACATAAAGATGTTGGATGGTACAGCTATTTACAATGAGAGAGAAATTAGCCATTTGGTGGATGTAAAAAACGTGATCGACATGATGAACCAGACTATGCTAAAAACCCTCGTTTTGTTTATCGCCATCCTTTTTTTGGCATATAAACAAAAAGATTTTTCTGCTTTTTATAAAGGTGTCTATTACGCCTCCATGTTCACTTTGATCGCGATCGTCTCCATTGGCGGTTTCGCGTCGATCTCGTTCTGGAAATTTTTCGAGTGGTTCCATTCCCTTTTCTTCCAAGGGGATACTTGGCTCTTTTTGGTCAGTGATTCGTTGATTCGTTTGTTCCCGATCGTATTTTGGCAAGACGCGGTCATGTATATATTGGCGATCATCATTCTTATTAATCTTGTGCTATTTTTTGTAATGAAACGAAAATCTTCTTGATGTGTTCTTTTTGGCAGGAATACCGTTAGAGTATAATGATTTAATTAGGAGATTATCGTGTCAGAATCAAAAATTTTTTCTGAAAAAGTTGTAGTGGTAACCGGTTCTTCAAGAGGGATTGGGAAGGCAATTGCGCTCGAATTCGGTAGGTGCGGTGCGAACGTTGTAGTTAATTACAACCGTTCTTCTGACCAAGCGGACGCAGTTGTCGCTGAAATAATCGCGAGCGGTGGCAACGCGGCGGCTTTTAAAGCGGATGTAGCTGAGCCAATTGAAGCTCAAAACCTAGTGAAGTTCGCGATTGAAACCTTTGGCGATTTACATATTTTGGTAAACAACGCGGGAATTACTCGCGACAACCTGATCATGATGATGTCTGATAGCGATTGGGATTCAGTAATGAATGCCAATCTTCGTTCTACCTTTAATTGTTCAAAAGCAGCAATACGACACATGATGCGAAAGCGTTATGGACGTATCATCAATATTTCTTCTGTCTCAGGGCAGATGGGAAATGCTGGCCAAACCAATTACTCTGCTTCTAAAGCCGGCCAGATCGGTTTTACCAAAGCATTAGCGCGCGAGGTCTCTTCACGTCATGTGACTGTAAACGCGATCGCGCCAGGTTTTATAGATACAGAAATTCTAGAGACGATGCCGGTCGAGATCCTTGAAGCCGCAATGAAAATGATCCCTTTAGGCAGAAAAGGTAAGCCTGAGGAAATAGCGTACGCCGTAACGTTCCTTGCATCGGATAAAGCTGGGTATATTACCGGCCAGGTGTTGGGAGTTGATGGCGGAATGGCCATGATGTAATACGGAGGAAGATGATGAAAGAAAACCACGATGTAAATGGAAAGACCACACTAACTCCCGATGTCATTTTTACCATAGCAAAAATGACTGCTTTGTCTGTAGAGGGGGTTGATTCACTGTCGAAAGCGCCAAGCGGGATCGACCGATTGTTTAAACAACCCTTTTACGACGGTGTAAAAATATTGGTGGAAGATGGCTTGGTTTATTTGGATATCTATGTAGTCCTCAAGGCAAACTATAATGTGCGTGAGGTAAGTAGAAATATCCAAATGCATATTTCTAGGGCAATATCTGAAATGATAGGTATGGAGATCGGCCATATCAATATTCACATTGAGAATATCCGATTCGAAGGCGAAATCTAAAAATGAAGGCAAGAACCAGGGCTCGATCAGTAGCTCTTCAAGTGCTATATGAAATTGACATGACCGAACATCTGCCCGGTTCTGTATTTGCGCAACGAATATCAGAAATCAAAGAAGATCCCAAGATCGAATTTTCTGATGAAATGATTCAATTCTCGAATGACATCATTGTCGGAGTCATTCCGTTGGCGATCCAGTTGGATAATGTGATCGCAAAATACGCTCCTGATTGGCCATTTGATCAATTAGCCCCGATTGACCGAAATATTTTGCGCATAGCTACATGGGAATTTGCGGTAACTGGGAATACCCCCGTAAAAGTCGCCATTAATGAGGCCGTTGAGTTAGCCAAAATGTTCGGGTCTGAGTCCGCCGCAAGGTTTATCAATGGCGTTTTGGGTAGTTTGGCTGATAGAGAAAAAGAAATTCACGAATATTTCGCAAAAGTAAATTAAGTATGGATATTTTTGGTATAGGTATTGGAGAGTTCACATTTATTGTGATCATCGCAATCATTGTCTTAGGGCCAAAGGATATGGCTGCCTCTGGAAAATCTATTGGCAGATGGCTTAGAAAAATTATCCTTTCTCCCGAGTGGAGCGCGATGCGGAAAACTGGTGAGGAAATTCAGAAATTGCCCAATAAATTGATGCGTGAAGCCATGTTAGAGGACCTAGAAAAAGAGGTTCAACAAATATCTTCCGATGTTAACAGAACCATCACCGATCAAGACGCACCAAATAGTTAATTGTTTTCCAACGAACAGCCAATGAAATTATTTATAAAAATATTGTTAAGTCCGCTTAGACTGATCTTTTTTTTGATCAGTCTTCCATTTAAATTATTAAAATTATTGTTTTCTCCAATTTCCAACTGGATCAATAATTCTAAATTTGGCAAATTTTTTAGTGATGTCCCTGATGATCGTCCTGTGATGGAGGCGGCGTCAGAAGTTTTTAAATCCCCAAGTATCTTTTTTGATCAAATTGAAGATTTTCGGAAGCACCTGTTACGGTCTTTGTTGTTTCTCGTTGTTTCAATACTCTTTTCTTTTACGTTTACCGATCAGATCATTGCCTTTATTGCTCAGCCAGTGGGTGGGTTGGCGTCCCTGCAGGCTATTGAGGTAACCGAATCGCTCGGCGTTTTTATGAAGGTCGCCCTGTTATTGGGTGTTGCATTTGCTTTACCTTATATAACCTTTGAGATTTGGCTATTTATCGCCCCTGGTCTTATGCCTAGGTCACGCAAAGTAAGCCTGATCACCATACCATTTGCCTTGTTATTTTTTGTTTCTGGCTTAGCGTTTGCCTATTACTTTTTGCTGCCATCCACGCTGCCATTTTTACTTGATTTTATGGGCGTGAGCACAAAATTAAGGCCGCAATCTTACTTTGATTTTGTCACCGGAATTATGTTTTGGATCGGTGTATCTTTTGAATTTCCACTGGTTATTTTTGGAATTTCATCAATGGGTTGGATAAATCCTTCTATGTTATTAAAACAATGGAGGATGGCAGTTGTAGTGGTCTCCGTGATCGCGGCAGTGATCACCCCAACTGTAGACCCAGTAAATATGTCATTAGTGATGGCCCCGATGATCGGGCTTTATTTTATTAGTATTCTTTTTAGCTGGGTAGCTAATATGGCGATCAAAACAGACAGCCCCGTTAATTAATTCTCCTTGAAATTTTCGATTGAAACGCCCTGTAGGATCGAGTGGAGGTTCGGATGATCTCAAAAAAAGTCCAAATAGTTTGCTTTTTTGTAATAATTGTAATTTTATTATCCTCTTGTGGATCCTTTCCTAAAATCGATCAAATCACCGATCAGTTGATAGGCGGGAAAAATTCAAGTCAGAAGGTTTCCTCGGTACCGGTGGAGTTTAATGTTGAGGTTCGAGAACCGATATCTGAAAACGAAACGATCGTGCTGAGTATCCTGGATCCAATCACGGGCTTGGGGGTGAATCCGCGCTTTTATGAAATGACAAAAATTTCACCATCCTTGTTTCAAGCCCAGATTCAACTGCCAAAAACTTCTACAATATATTACAAGTATTTGGTTCAAGGAAATTCTCAAAATGCCGAAGTGAGTTCCTTTGGTGAACCTATCGATTATAGGATGTTCTTTAATGAGGATGGCGGTGCAGTCCACGATATTCTGGCGAAGTGGAAAGGCAGCCAGGTTCCCGAACGGTACGGCCAAATTAGAGGAACTATCAACGATTCTGTCACTGGCGAACCAATCCCCGATATTCAAATTAATGTATCCGGCATTGAGGCTGTAACCAACGGGCTAGGAAAATTTGAGATCAATGGGCTTCTCTCCGGTGAAAACAGAATCACTATACGGTCGATCGATGGAACTTACGCCAGCTATCAGCAAGCCGCGCTTATTGCGGAAGGTATGGCTACCGAGGCGAATATAGCCTTGGTGAAGACAGAATTAGTAAAAATCACCTTCGTTGGAAAATCGCTAAACCACAACTTCTCTACGCAATCGGTGAAGATCATTGGTGATTGGGGTGCAGCTCAAAGCATTGACGAAGCCTCGACTACTAACCTAGAGAACGAAAACATCGGCGCATTCGCCTTGACCGACCAAGGCAATGGCGAATTTTCCGTCACGTTATTATTGCCGGCAGGTGGTACATTTCAGTATAAATATACGTTCGGTGATGGCTTTTGGAACGCTGAGAAAAACTCTGTTGGCGATTTCGTTGTTAGGCATATCATCGTACCCGCTAACGATTCTGAATTTCGAGATGATATTTTTGGATGGAGCTCTGATCCTGAGGAACAACCTGTAACACTTCGCGTAACTGTCCCGCCGTCTAGCCCTTCTAACGAGATCATAACTGTCCAGCTAAATCCGTACGATTGGACTTCTCCCCTACCGATGCAAAGAATTGGTGATGGAATTTGGCAGATCAACCTATAT
>CAIRYE010000238.1 GCA_903882765.1 uncultured Anaerolineae bacterium | reverse complement strand
TCCTCATAGATACTGCCGGCCGGTTGCACACACGGTTTAACTTGATGGAAGAATTAAAAAAAGTTCATCGTGTCATCGCGAAAACAACGGAAGGCGCCCCGCATCGCGTTTATTTGGTGTTGGATGCAACCACTGGGCAAAACGCGATCCAACAGGCAAAGAATTTTAAAGAGGCTGTGGCGGTAAACGGGGTGATCTTAACGAAACTCGATTCCTCCGCAAAAGGCGGGGTAGTTTTTTCAATCGTAGAGGATCTGCAATTGCCCATCGTATATGTTGGGCTCGGTGAAAAAGAAGAAGACCTGATCTCCTTCGATCCGGAATCATTTATTAACTCATTAATTAATTAGAAGCGGTGAAAAATGCAAGACTTAGAGCAAAAATTCCTAATTATCAAAAACAAATACAGCAAGATCATGGAGCGTCTTTGACTTACCTGGGTTAGAAAATGAACTCTCCCTTTTAGACGAAAAAATTATCGGGGCAGGTTTTTGGGAAGACATAAAAACAGCGCAAGAGATCAACAAAAAAGCCTCAGATTTACGGGATGCCATCAAATTATGGAAATCCATCAGGGCTCGACTCTCTGATCTGGAAGATATTTTGGTTTTAAATGATGAATCTTTTCGGGAAATGGTTGAGCAAGAGATTTCAGAGCTTGACGTTACCTTGGAAGAGAAAATATTTCAACAGATGCTCTCAGGTCAATATGATGAGGTTGATGCCATTTTGGCGATCCACGCTGGCGCTGGTGGAACCGATAGCCAAGATTGGGCAGATATGCTGCAGCGTATGTTTTTGAGATGGGCGGGGAATAAAAAATACCAAGTTGAGATCTTAGATATGACCCCAGGTGAAGAAGCGGGTATTAAATCTGTTACTTTATCGATTCAGGGAAAATACGCATATGGGTATTTACGGTCTGAAAGAGGGGTACACCGACTTGTTCGCCTAAGCCCCTTCGACGCGGCCCATCGCCGACACACCTCCTTCGCGTTGGTAGAAGTATTGCCAAAAATTGATAACAATGACGATGAAGGTTTGGTAGATATGAACGATGTAAAAATCGATGTCTATCGTTCTTCAGGCGCGGGTGGGCAAAACGTTCAGAAAAACTCCACCGCGATACGCTTAACTCACATTCCATCCGGTATCGTTGTAACCTGTCAAAACGAGCGATCCCAAGGGCAGAATCGAGAAGTGGCACTATCCGTGCTGCGATCGCGATTATTGCAGATCAGATTGGCAAAAAAAGAAGCGGAAATCGCTGTTCTCAAAGGCGATTACACTAAAGCCGAATGGGGCAGCCAGATCCGCTCGTACGTGTTGCACCCCTACCAGATGGTAAAAGACCATCGAACAAATTTTGAGGTTGGCAGCGCTGAAAATGTGTTAGATGGTCAACTAGATAGGTTTATGGAAGAATACCTAAAACAGGGCGATAGTGAAAAAAATTAGGACGGTTTAGCCAATAATGCCGCAAAAGCCGGCAAAATTTTCGCGTTACCAAGAGCGAGAACTTCGTCGTTCTTTTGGAAGGTAAGATCGCCATTCGGCAGCATCATTTCGTGATTACGAATAATGGCAACAATGTTGCATTCTGTGGGTAATTTTAGTTCCCTTAATGTTTTTCCGCAGGCTGGCGATAATTCATGGACCTTTTCTTCAACCAAGGAAAACTCACCCCGTTTGAATTTCAACAAGGTCATCATATCCCCCAGTGACATTTCTTCGGCTACCAAGTGAGCAAGAATATCGCTTTGGTTTAAAGAAACATCAACACCCATATCGCTTGTAAACAGCCAAGCGTTTTTGGGGTTATTTACACGGCCTATCACGCGGGGTACATTGAATTCAAATTTGGCAATACTAGTAATGACGAGATTTGTTTCATCATTTCCAGTAACCGCCGCGACAACATTGGCATTTGCCACCCCTGCTTTTTCCAACACTGATGGAGAACTTCCATCCCCGATCACCAGGCACTCAGATGGTATCTCCTTGCATAGTTTTTCTATCAAGGATGGACGATCATCAATAACCTTGACGACGTGTTTATCCGACATCAACAAATTCGCGAGATGAGAACCAGTTTTACCACCACCAACAATTATTACATTCATTGTCATCTCCTTAATTTTCGATCATTGACTGAAGTCTGGCCATACCGGTTGATTGAACAACAATATGTAAAATATCACCCTCAACAAGCTGAGTGCCATTGGTTGGAATGAAGGCTTTTTGATCGCGGGAAATGGAGATGACCGAAAATTCGCCAGGGATGGTCAGATCACGAACTAATTTCCCTTCTAATGAGAAACCGACTTCGGTAGCAATGATAGAAACTTCTCCATGACCGAAATTTTGAAGGACTTCCATATCCGAATGTGTGATCATTTCAAAAATACGTTCAGCGCCCATCGCTGTAAGAGAGATCGTTCTAAGCCCTAATCTTTCGTATATTTCGGCCCGTTTTGGGTCAAATAACCGCGCAACAACGCGTGGTACTTTGTAGATCTTTTGGGCGATCCGTGCGCCAACAATATTAGCGTTATCGCTCGAGCTTGCCGCCACAAACGCGTCTGCCTTCTTAATACCCGATTCAAGCAGAACCTTCTCATCAAAACCAAGACCATGGATTATTTTTCCCTTAAATCCTGGACCAAGCCTCATTTCCGCGTCCTGATCATAATGATCTATGACAGTAACTTCGTGCCCTCGTGAATTGAGCAATTGGCTGACTTGTGATCCAACTCTCCCACAACCCATAACGATAATTTTCATAATGTCACCTTTAATTCAACTTTGGTTTGATGGTAATTAATCTTACAATAAATTTCCTGAACCATTCAAGAGAATAGAGAATAAATGGAAATGTAAACAATAAAACCCAATATTGTGAAGGTAACCGAACGTGTTCAAATTGTTGGGCTACAAATGGAATGTTGATCATAATGAAAATACTGAGGATTTCGAAGAAAATCCCAAATAATAAATAGCGATTTGTGAACCAACCTAACTGGGAAATTCTTAGCTTCTCTGTTCGGCAAGCAAAGGCGTTGCCAACTTGGGTGAACACAACCCCTGCATGAAACACCGTAACTGCCATCAAATGGACTTCAATTTCGGGGATATTCATTTTGAACATCCCAAAAGGGATGTTGGGTGTAAATGGTAGACCTAAAAGAGACCAATTTCCTGAAAAATAATAAACCGAGAAGAAAGCAAGAAAACTCAAGGTGGTTTCGATCATTCCAAGCCAGGCAAACGACCTTAACAGAAGATCATTCGTGATCAAGGGTAGATTCTTTTTGCGAGGTGGATTGTTCATAATTCCTGGCTCAGGTTTTTCCATACCCAACCCAATTGCCGGAAAAAGATCGGTACCTAGATCGATGGCAAGAATTTGCCTGATCTTAAGAGCCAATGGGATCGTTGTGAAACTTGAGGTAACGATGAATGGCATAATTTCTGGTACATTACTGGAGAATATGTACGAGATGAACTTACGCACATTGTCGTAAATTCCCCGTCCTTCTTCGATAGCGGAAACGATCGCCGCGAAATTATCATTGGTCAAAATGATATCCGCCGCTTCCTTTGAAACATCCGTGCCGACTATACCCATCGCGATACCAACATCAGCCTTTCGAAGGGCTGGAGCATCATTTACACCATCACCAGTTACAGCAACAACTTCGCCTTTTGTTTGTAAGATGGCGACCAGACGCATTTTGTGTTCTGGTGCCATGCGAGAAAAGAGCACTTCGTCATTTAAGATCAATTCAATTTCGCTATCCGGTAATTGATCTAATTCAGAACCGGTCATAATTCTCGGGTTGCGCGTAGTTAAAATACCTACCCTTTTTGCAAGTGAGAGCGCGGTTAAACCGTAATCACCTGTGATCATAATAATTCGAATCGAGGCGTTACGGCATATCGCAACCGCGGCTTCTACTTCAGGGCGAGGTGGGTCCATCATTGCCATAAGCCCCAAAAATACCATATCGGTTTCGATCAGATCCGCGGTGAATGGGCCATTTTTTTTATCATGTTCCTTAAAAGCTACCGCGAGCACTCGCAGGGTATTTTTTGCGTTGGTATCATTCGCCTTCATAATTTCTGACCGAGTGACATTATCTAAATCCACAACTTCGTCATTGATCATAATTTTGGTGCACAACTGCAAAACCTCTTTTGGAGCGCCTTTGGTAAACGAAATTAGTTGGCTGTTTTTACGATGTACCGTCGACATTCGTTTTCGCCGTGCGTCAAAAGGTAATTCGTAAATTCGAGGGTATTCATATTGCATGCGTTCCTCAACCGTGTTCGCTTTTAGGGCAACTACTTTCAGCGCGGCTTCGGTTTGGTCGCCAAGGCAGGTCCAATTAATATGTTCAATACTTGGGGGATTCAATCGAGAATTGTTACAGCAATAACCCGCTGTGAGTAACAATTCGAAAGTTTTGGGTGAAGATAAGGTGGATGGGTCAGGAATGATCTTACCGATGGGTTCGTACCCTACACCCTCAACGGTTAATTGTTGCCCGGCTACCCAAATCTGCCGGACTGTCATCTGGTTTTGGGTTAAAGTCCCGCTTTTATCAGTACAGATCACCGAAACGCTGCCTAATTTTTCGACAGTGTTAAGTTTTTTAACTAATACACCTTTGGTAGCCAATCTTTGAACAGCCGCCGCTAAGGATAAGGTCAACGTGGCCGGAAGACCTTCTGGAATCATAGCAACGATGATGCCGAGTGTGAATAAGATCAGTTTGTTCGTAGTTAGACCAATATCGGTGGTGAAACCGATGAAAAATACAATTACACCAATTGCCAGCGAAATATAGGTAATGTTTCGAGTAATTTTCCTAAGCTCAAGTTGAAACGGACTAAGATCATCATCGATGGTCTGGGTAAGGTGCGCGATCCTACCGAATTGGGTAAGCATGCCTGTTGCGTATACAACCGCTCTGCCTGTACCTGAAGCAACGGACGTGCCGGCAAAGATCAGGTTGGGTTGTTCCAATTCACTTATGTCATCCTGGAAGGATGGATCAGAGGTTTTTTTCGATGGGATCGATTCACCGGTAAGAGTTGAGTTATTAGTTCTAAGCCCATACTCCTCGATGACTCTGGCATCTGCCGAAATATTATCGCCTTCTTCCAAGATCAGGATGTCACCGGGTACAACATCAACAGATGCGACTAGATTGTTTTTTCCGTCTCTCAGAACATGGCTATAGGTAGGTAATATCTCTTGTAATTTTTCAACTGCTTTTTCTGCTCGGTACTGTCTCCAAAACGAGAAAAAGGCGTTGGCGATGATCAACGTAACGATAACAATGCTGAGGATATAATCTTTCGAAATTACGGCAATAAAGGCAGCAAAAAAGAGGATGTAGGATTGGGGATGAAGAAAATAGGAAATGACAGATAATAAGTTGGCTTGGTCATCGTGTTTAACCAACTTATTATCGCCATAAAGAGATTTCCGAGCGAGAGCTTCCTCATGGCCCAACCCCTTTTGGTTCGTTTCAAGGTCTCGGAACACATCCAAGACGGATTGGGAAAAAACTGGAGCGCCAGCCATATTATCGAATTCGGGTCGTGATCTTACTTATCTGATGATTCTTTGGCATGACCGCCAACTTTTGGTTCCTCTTTTGGTAAGGACTCAAGGTATTGGGAGAGAAGGGTGGAGTCATCTTCAGTATGAATATTTTCAAATGTTCCAGGATCTAGGGGCCGATCGTACCGAACCGGCCGCCTTACGCCAAACAATTCCCAAAATTGAGATATTAGGATCAAGAGTTGGTATCGATATTCTTGAAATTTGATCGATTGCCATTCAACAATATTGCCCATTTTTCCTTCGATACGTGACTTTTCGCGGATGATACGATGAATATCGACCGGTGTTCTGTGACCAAATGGTGAAATGAGTAGAACATGCGCCATTATGATTAAAACCGCTAAGGAAATGAGCACAACCCAACCGCCTTCTTCCCATTTACTAGTAATTTGACCAATAAAAATGAATACAGATAACGCGGTTGCCGTTGTAGTACCAATGAGACCCCAGGTTCTTGCTTTACCAACTGCAGTCAATTTAATATGCTCGCGCATCGCTAATGACATCGCGGCAATTGGCAGAAAAACCCCAACACCATAGTATGGTACAGCCGCGCTGGTTTTTCCTCGCACCAATAATTGGATGATGATAGCGGCAATAGCGGCGGCGGTAACAGGTCTGGTAAATGTTCCCTTTGGATTGCGATAAACAACGGTTTCAGGTATTTCTCCGATCGCGACATTTCTCCAAGCCATTGCCTGAAGATCTTGGTAAGCTGTGAGTGAGGCAAATGAGAGAAGCATGACCGCAAGAATTTGGTACGCCCAGTAGAGGATCGTTCCACCGGGGAAATTACTAAGAACAAACCCAATATAGGCCAAGTTGCCGACCAAAGATCGGCCGTTCGTTCCATCAAAAACATTGAAATGGATCGAGAAATATGTTAACAAAAGGGTAGTTACCGCTCCATAAATTATGAAAGAGGATTGAACGGTTCTTCCGATACCGGTCTTTCCACTATAAAAATGCCAAATAAAATCAAGTTTTGCTAAGTGTTTCTTGCCCCACTTCACGAATCCAGGGTCTTCGTCGATAACGAATTGAAGTCCGTTCGAGATCGCTTCGAGACCGGTCAACGCAACCAAACCCTTCATCGACGCGGCGATCATATGTAAAACAGCGCTCCAAAGACTGCCAACCTCAGCTTGGGAAGCGGCATCAACAACAGCTGGAACGGTGTCTTTGGAAAAAAACAAACCAGCTGCCATTGTGATGGTCATTAAAAGAAAAATTCCAAGGCTGGTAAAAACGATCCTAGCTGATTCTCCGCGCCCTCGAATCGTGATCACCCACGTAATGCCAACAAGGGACGCCCCGATCAGAAAATGCCAATACCAATCGATGGCGTAAGAATTTGTGATGGAGAGTAATTGATCCACGCCAGAAAGAGTGGAAACAACAATGGTAAATATATAATCCTGAATTAAAACGACCGCGACGATCAAACTAATGGAAGCGCCTAAATATCGCATCGCGGCGGTAAAAGCGCCACCACCGTCACTAAAAACACCAAGCGCGTACATATACAACCCGCCAAACACAACATTCGCGAGGATGATAACAACCACAGCAAAATAGGCGTATGGTTTTAAGTCTGCCGGTAAGGCACTCATCATTTCGCCGGTTGCGTAAAAATAGGATGTGAAATAATCTACGCCAAATAATGCCACTGCGGCAATTAAGCCAACCTGGCCAGCGCCATGAACATGTTCGTCATTCTGTGATTCTTTGGGAGAAATTTTGAATGAAATTACGAAAAATACAACAAGCAATAGAATAGCGACAACCATAGGTTAGCCTTAAGTAAGTGGAATATTATTTAGTAAAAGCTTCTTCGAGAAGTTTTAACCCAAGAAGGAGATGATGACGGGTTGAGGAGTTAAACCGTGTATCCTGAATACGTTTGGCAGACTCTTCTCGAGCCGCTCGCACCACAAAAGAGGAAACAAACATGATTCGACCAGCGGGAATGACCTCAAATTTTGTTTCACTCAAGGTGAGGTCCTGATCATCAAAATACGGAAGGCTAAGACTCAACCCTCGGTTTAGTGTGCCAGCCGCTGCCCTCGATTTTATGGTTTCAATGATTTTCAGGATCTTGTAACGTGCAACCGCTCTGCCTTGATTTACCAATTGGCCCAGCATGCCGTACCGCTTGGATTGGTATTCAGCGTCAGCCAGTATGTAAGGCGCAATGGAAGAAGCCAAATGTAGGATGTTTAAATAGCTTTGCATCGAAACCAAATTGGCTTCAGCTTCTTTTAGTGACCCGATCAGTAGGTGATCTCGGTTATCAACGGAGATCCATTGTGGTAGATAAAATTTTCGCGCGTAAGGAACAAAAGGCGTTTGTAACTCACCACGGTTTTTATCCCCAGAACCATCTTCTGTGATGGCATCTGATGCTTGGGTGATGGCTGATTCTAGCTCGCCATCATCTTCTGGGTTTGAAGGGATGCCATCTTCTTCTTCTGGTTTGTATTTAACGGTTCTACCGGAGGGTAAAACATTGTGAACCAAATAATTTGAGGCTGAATATTTTAGTAAACCAGCGCTAAGTGAAATTGCTTGATCAGGTGACTGTTCAAGTTCATTTAGCTTATGGCGCAGTTCTTCCTTAATATTCTTTCGTTGCAGTTTATTGAGTAAACTACCGATCGATTGTTCCCTTTGGTTAGAAGGAACTTGGATCGTTGCTGGTTGGTCAAGGTTGGGTAATTCACCCACGATTTTATCGGGTAAAGAAAACTTAACACTCGATCTTTGATCGACAAGCGCTTCTGAAATTTGCCTTGCTTGTGCTTCAATATATCGTTGGACGATCACGGGTTGAATTGAGAATAGGTCCTGTTTCTCTTTCAATTCTCGTTCAAAGTCTTCTAAGCGATTCAACTGGGTCTGCATATTATTAATCCTGAAGGTTGGTTTATTAAATATTACCACAAAGAATTTTAAAACAATCAGAAGACCAAAACGGCGTTCTCATCGATTTTGTTCATCTAATTTCTAGTTTGAGCCGAAGGTATTGATCTATTATTTTTACACATCTACTTGCTGGGTAAAAGATCAGGCGGGTGTAGCTGAGGTATTACATTTCATAACTTTATCACAAACTTCATCTACGGAGACGCAAGCGGTATTCCTGACTGGAGCGTGGTTGCCAAAGGTTAGATCGGGGACGCAGCCCCACCAAGATTCAATGTCCTATGGTTGACAACGCCCAACCAACTTAAATTTTGTCTATCACATCGGGTGGGCAGTCATTGTTACGATTTCTTGTAAGTGTTTTGTGCTTTAGCTTACCTAATTGTTCGAACCATAAGCGGTAACACTATTGGGATGTTTCAAACCATCTCATCGCTTGTGTTGATCTTTTTCGAAAAGTGCCGCTCTTGCCTTATATGAACTTTCCCCCCAAAAATTATCTAAAGAGATCCGTTTCCTTAGACCGCATGAGGTCATTAAAATTTCCTTCAGCTAATTTGTAGGGGAAACCGCGTACATGTACAACGGGAGTACCTTCATTTGCCTGTCCCATCATAAGCGAGGCGGCCGCTGCCAGTTCATCTACAACACCAACGATCGTGATCTCCAAAGTAGATCCATACAGATCTTTCCATCCGCGCTCATCAATTAAAGCCGGAATTCCAGATAATCCGATTGACATTCCCACAACACCATTTCGCCAAGCTCTGCCTTGTGAGTCAATGATCAAAACCCCTATATTTTTTCCGTATTTTGAAAAAACCGCATCCCGAATTTTCTTGGCTGAAGCGCTTGGATCCACTGGTAAAAGTAATACCGACTGATTACTCTCCTTCGATCCGCCACTAATATTGGAATGATCGATCCCTGCGCTGGCGCAAATAAATCCAAGCTTATGTTCAACGACCAACGAACCTTTTCGAAATCGCACTACTTCATTGCTCTCCCGAAGGATCACTTCAACCAATCTCGGATCTTTCTCCGTTTGAAGGCCCAATTTGATGGCCTTTTCGCTTGGAGTGATCGTAGAAAGATCAACGAATCTGTTTTCAGCCTTGCTAACAACTTTTTGTGTAATGACTAAAATATCATTCTCTACTAAGGGAAGGTTGTTATCTTCCAAGCAGGAAAGAATTTCTGAACTCAGGTCATCCCCGGGCTCAATCATCGGAAAACGCATCAAGGGGGTAATGACCAATGACATTGGCTATCCTAGACCCGTGATCTTGATACCGGCACCTTTGGAGCCATACTGCTTGTTGAGGTGAATAAGAATGCTGGTTAATCCTTCAACCACAACTGAATTTTCGATCGGCCCGGCATCCCAGCCAACGAATCCCGCGTCGGTAACCAGCTCTATACCACGATCGCGAGCTTCTTTTGAAGTACCTGTGACTAATACATCACAGCCTGGGGTATTGTCAGCATTAAAATGTTCGTATGAAATATTTTGGAAGGCGTCCACAATATCGGTGCCTTCGCCTAGGATCTCGAGTGCTTCTTGCGCGGCGGAACCTGCGGGCGGCATCTGAACTTTTGTCACCTTGGTTGGGACAAGTGGTACCGTAACATCGATCAATAATTTCCCAAGCAGGTCTGGTTTGATATCTTCGAGAGTGGTTTTATGAGCTGAGTAAGGAACTGTAAGAACTACGATCTCACATAACCGCGCAGCTTCCTTGTTTTCCATTCCGGTTACCAGATTGTTGCCAATTCTCTGATTGATCTCCGTGGCCGCGGCGATGGCTTTTCCTGCTTCTCGAGAACCAATGATCACATTATGCCCAAATTTGGACCAAGCGTATGCTAAGCCTTTTCCTTCATTTCCAGTTCCACCAACTATGGCAATATTTTTCTTAGCAATTTCCAATTTTTCCTCGTTCTTTAGAATTTCGAGTTATAACGTTCCCATACTTTTTTAGAAAGCTCTACACACTTGGCTGAGATCTCTTTTTCGTCAAGGGTTAGCAACTCTCGATCGAGCATAAGGAACTTACCCTTTACCATGGTCGACTCGATCATAGATTCCCGAAAGCCAAACAACAAGTGCCAAGGAAAATTATATTTGTTGAGTTCAGTTGGGGGGCGATAATTTACGATCATCAGATCTGCAGCAAATCCCTTTTTGATCTTCCCCAAATTGGTGTTGAAAAAAGTGGACGCCATTGCTGAATTATTCTTCAAAGCGATATCCATCAAGGTATAACCGTTCATCCGGGTTGGGTCTGAATTTTCGCTCTTGTGAATTAAATAGGCTGTCTTCATTTCATCCCACATCGAGTTTGAAAAACCATCGTTTCCGAGAGTAACTTTGATGCCCTCTGAGAACATTTTCTCAACCCTAGCGACGCCAACAGCATTATTCATATTAGAACGCGGTTGGTGCGTAACCCAAACGCCTCGCTCTTTAAGCAAAGAAATATCAGCATCAGAAATATGAACGCAATGGGCGATGATCGATCTTGGGCCAAGGATCCCATATTTATCCATCAATGGAACAGGGTCCATGTTGAACATTTTTTGAGTGTGGGCTTGGTCATCGCGGCTCTCTGATAAGTGAGTATGAAAACCAAAATTATCGTTCTTTTCCGCCGCGCAAATTTCGAGTGTTTCCTCAGAAAGCGTAATTGCGGCATGAAGACCAAAAAATCCAACGAGATCACTCAACTTATCTTTATTTACTTTATTGATAAAGCGTAGGTTTTCTTTGATGCCATTATCTCGCTCTGCCTTACCACCCCGGTCTGTTACTTCATAACACAGGGCAGCTCTAAGGCCAGATCTTTTTACCGTATCCGCGATCACATCCAACGAACCATCGATCGCCGCGGGGGAGGCATGGTGATCGAAAAGGGTAGTCGTGCCATGTTTGATAGCGTCAACTTCGCAGAGCAAGGAAGAATATTCTACATCTTCCATGGTCAGGGATTTATCAAGCGGCCACCAAAGTTTGTTCAGGATCTCATAGAAATTTTGTGGTGCGTCACCGGGAATCGCCATACCGCGGGAGAAAGCGCCATAAAAATGGGTATGCGCGCAAACATTCCCTGGTAAAACTAATTTACCATCCGCGTTATAACTTGGCTCATTGGGGTAAAGTTCTTTTGCTTTTGAATCGGGAAGAATATCAATGATCTGCTCCCCTTGTACAAGAACAGAATAACCTACTAAGACTTCGTTTGGTTCGTCACAAGTGACAACTACGGAATTTGTGATCAGCATAATGGCTCCAAAAATAAAATTGTCAGACAAATACAATAGGATAATTTTACTATTGTATTAACCAATTACAATATGATTTTTGCGCCCTAACCTATTCCGCGATCAAGATCCTGCGGCAGCTGGGGCAATTGGTGATCGTGGCATTGCTTCTCGCGGATAGACGTACATTTAATGAAATATCACTTCCGCAAACTCCGCAACAATCATCTCGAATCACCGCGACGGCAAGACCCTTTTTGGTGACCATTAGTTCGTCAAATTCTGCTAATAATTGAGGCGATAAGGTTGCCATCAGGTCGGATGCGTGTTGTTCAAGCTCAGCGATAGTTTTTGATAATTCGGTGATGGAATAATTAAGTTCAGAGAATTTAGTAACTTGGTTTGATCCAAATTCCTTAAATTCAGATTCTTTTTCCGAAAAGGCGTTAGTGCGGCTATCAAGTTGGCTGAGGATCCCAGCTTCTTCAGTTTCTAGGCTCTCGATCCTTTTCTTATTCAGCGAAATATCTTTTTCAATATCGATCAATTCTTTTGGGTTTACTACATTCCCACTGTAAAGTTTCGCTTCATTGAGGCGGTTTTTTTGTTGCAGCTGAGATTTTTCCGCGTCGATCTGGCTAAATTTATTTTCAAGGTCAGATATGTTATGTGAGATACTTTCGAATTCTTCTGAGAAGGCAGCATTTTTTGATTTGTCTGCGAGGATGACATTAATGCGGTTTACTTCAACTTTTGATTTGGCGATGGTGGATTTGATCGTTTGCAGCTTCAGGAGTGTTTGGGCATTATTCATTATTTTGGGAGGTTGAAATAGTTATATACAACTTCAGATATCTTTGAGATCATACCTGAAACGGGTTCCCATACGGTTTGTACAGGATGGTAGACATAAATTGTCAGAATATAGTCGCCGGTTGGGGTAAAAATGATCCCCGCGTCAGAGATATTTTGGATCACGCCGTCAGCGCCACTGATCCAGCCATGTTTGTGGGCAATTTGGGTGCCTTCAGGTAAGCCGGCTTCTATCAGAACGCCAATTCTATCTTGCTTAAGGTAGGTCAGGAAATCATTACAAATTGTTTTACTGAATTTTGTAGGCGAGATAGCAATAAAACTACCATCCCCTGTTTTTGAACATTTATAGATATCCGAAAGCAATTGTCCCATATCGGATGGAGTGGTTTGATTGTAACTATCGGGACTTGTGAACACATCAATTCGATTGTTGGCGGGGGTTGAATACTGTTGCAACAAGGGAGCGCCATCATAAAAGTATCCACCAATAAAAGTATTCTCAAGCCCTAAATTTTTCATATCCTCTGAGACATTAAGTGGACCGCCAATAAATTCCATTAGCGCGTCCGAAGCAGGGTTTTCAGATTTCGTGATCATTTCGGCGATCAAATCTCTTTTTTGTTGGTCAAGTTCTGGACCTAAGCGATTGTATACAGAAAAAAGGATCGGTATTTTAATTGTGCTGGAAGCGGTGAAGGCGATGTCTGGTTCAACGGGGAGAAGATTATTTTGGTTGTAACCAAAATGAAGTATTTCACCCGTTGTAAGATCTTCTAGATAAACGCCAACAACACCATCAAAAGGGGTAGTTTCAATAATTTGAGTGATTGAAATCTGAAGGTTGTCAAAGTTCGGTCTTCCTGCGTTCGTTTTCGCCAAGGTTAGGTTTACTGTGCGATTATTGAAGGAGGTGAGCGCTGCCTCAATTGTTCCCACAGCGCTTTCTGTTTGAATAACATACCCAGGTTCGCCTTCAATAAAATTCGTTTGCCCTGGTTTTGGTTTGGCAGGGATCGAAGGTTGGTCGTATCTGGTCTTGACCTCTGTTTCAATATAACTAACTAATCTTTCATTATTTAAGGAATATACCAAAGGAATGTCAGTTGGAGTTGATTGAACGTTCCATAGATAATTCCAAAAACCAGACCAAAATGAATTCCCTGTTCTTTGAAGGTCAGCCGCCGCGATCATAGCCTCGGTGTTCAGTGTAAAACCAACAATTCCTGGGTCAATTTGGAAGGACGAGTTCATTACATTAGCGACAATCGGCATATTGTAGGATTGCAATAACCGTTGAGTAGCTTCTTCGGCGTTCAAACCACCAACCGGTACTCCACCTATCGTTAGCCCTAACGGATAATTATTTCTTTCGCGGGAATAGAAAACAAGGGATACCATCACCAGAATGATAGCGACAGCAAAGAAAACTAATGCGATCCAGCGGAACAGGTGGGGAGTATTCCGAAGAAATTTGTTATTCATGATTTTTGATCCGAATGATTGGCTCAGATAAGAATAAGAAAACAGTTAAGATCCATATAATATCAGCGATAACCAAATGAATCACTTGGATAAATACCGGAGTAAGAAAAATGATATTTGAAAACCCAAGCCCAAATTGAAGAAGGATCAATATCCATAATCCTACCTTTAGCTTGTTAATGGTGGCGTTATCCGTTTCAAGATAATTTATTAAAATGTAAGTAATGGCAAAACCGAGAAGAATTGCTAGGATAGGGTGGAGGATCCGCAGACTAATTAAGATGTGGTTGTTCTTCTGAAATTGCTCAGATAACGTATGCATCATCGACGTTGATGGAAATAATGTATCGGCAAGAGCGGTGATCGCGCCGGTAACACCGATCATTGCTATGATCGAAAGAAAGCCGTAAAAAAGTTTTTTAACCCTGTTGATACCAACTGAACTAAGTAGTGGATGATTCGACCACCAAGCGTTTGTCGCGACCACCCCTAACAAAATGAATGTATTGAGTAAGTGGATTGAAACAGCCACAATTCGAAGATTACTGGAATTATCTTCTACTAAGCCAAAAAGTACCAATCCCGCACCTAATAGCGCTTCGAACAATGTGAAGAATAAGATCGCGTTGACGATTCGGATCCTACTCGGATCTGATTTGTGAATTTTACGACCCCATAGGAATAAAATTATGACAAAAATGATCAGGAGCCCGCTCATCACTCGATGAGAAAATTCCACAATTGTGTGGAATACTTCAAACGTAGGAATGAGGGAATCACCACACAACGGCCAGAAATTTCCGCATCCCGCGCCCGAGTTTGTGGCGCGAACAACGGTCCCCCAAGCGATCACAAGGACTGTCCAAACTAATAAAAACCACGAGAATTTTGAAAATCGGTTCATTTGTCACCAAAAATATATGTATTGAATAACTTGTAACTTTAAATGAAGAAAAGTATAACATAAGCGGTATTTGAAGATTTAATTTTCATCACAAAAGGAAATAACAATGCTTAGATCATTTTTTAGTTATTTGGCAAAGGCAGCATGGGCTCAAAACCTGTTCACAAATTGGGGATTAGCCTGGAAAGTGGCTTCACGTTTTATTGCCGGCACAAATATTTCGGACGCAATGAAAACGGTCAAAGAGTTAAATAAGTTAGGTATAAACGTTACCCTTGATCAGCTTGGCGAGCATACCTCAAGCGCGGAAGAAGCGATCGCATCCGCTAAAGGCATTCTCGACACCTTGAATGAGATCCAAAAAGAAAAAGTGATCGCGAATGTTTCGATCAAACTTACCCAGATCGGAATGGGAACAGATGATGAGGTTTGTAAACAAAACCTGATCAATATCCTACAAACCGCTAAGAACTACAATAATTTTATTCGCATCGATATCGAGGATACTCCCTACACTGACCAAACAATCTCCCTCCTAAACGAAATGCATGCCTTAGGGTTTGGCCCCGAAACTGTTGGAATGGCGATTCAATCCTATCTATACCGATCCGAAGATGATATGCGCAAATTATTAGAGAACGGAACCCGATTCCGCTTAGTAAAGGGGGCTTATCAAGAACCCGCCAATCTCGCTTATCCTAAGAAATCAGATGTAGACGCGAACTACGATAATTTAACCTCCATTCTGATCGATGCCGCAAAGAAATTTTCATCAAGATTATCCCCCGAAGGATTTGTTCCTCCAATTCCGGCAATGGCTACTCACGATGAAAAACGTATTGATTTTGCGAAACAATACGCCGCAAAAGTTGGCGTCGATAAAGAACAAATCGAATTTCAAATGTTATATGGCATCCGCCGCGATATCCAAGCAAGCTTGAACAAAGAAGGTTATCCTGTCCGTGTGTACGTTCCATTTGGCACACATTGGTACCCCTACTTTATGCGCCGACTTGCTGAGAGACCCGCGAATATTTGGTTCTTTGTTTCAAACTTCTTCAAATAATAAGAAAAACGAATAAAAAGAAGTACGAGTAAAATAAACTCGTACTTCTTTTTTTTTATTAAGAGGAAAATGAAAACAGCGCTTATCACAGGTTCAGGAACTCGGCTCGGGTTAGAATTCGCGCGCCATTTGGCGGCACGTGGTTATGTCCTGATCTTACATTCCAATAACTCAACCAAAACCGCCGAGGCATATACTGTAGAACTAAATAACAGGGGAACGATCGCGTATAACGTCCCTGCCGATTTTTCAACAAACGCGGGGATTCAACAGTTGATCGATCGAACGAAAGAAATTCTTGGATCTCGATCGCTTGAGTTAGAAGTGATCATTAACTCAGCCGCTGTAATGCGTTCCGTGAGGATCGGCGAAATATCATCGGATGAAATCGATCAGGTGATGTCCATCAATTTCAAAGCCCCTTTTCTGATCTCGCAAGCGCTTATACCTTTTATGAAACAGAATGGTGTAGTCATTAATATTTCAGATGTTGGAGCGGAGAAGATCTGGTTAAAATACCCGATCTACTCCTTGAGCAAAAATATTCTTACCCAAAGTGTAAAATTTTTCGCGAAACAGTTTTCACCAAAAGTACGGATGAATACATTATCCCTTGGAATCATTCTTCAGGACACGAATACAACGGCCAATGTTTGGGAGCATCTTATTCAAAAGGTGCCATTAAAAAGAGCTGGACAGATTAACGAAGTAATTTCGGGAATCGATTTTTTGATCGATAATGAATATGTCACCGGCCAAACCATAATTATTGACGGTGGCCGCTCATTGGAGGAGTAGGTTATGGATGAAATGATTGAAAAGTTGGTTTTGAAATTAGAAAGATCAAAAAATGATGTTCAGGCATTTTTTGAATCTATCGACGAGAAGAACTGGGGCAGAATTGTTTACCAGACAGACTCAAGCGATCCTTGGCAAATACAAGATATTTTTAGCCATTTGATCATTTCCGAAGAATCATTCCTTGTTTTGTTCAACCAAATGTGTGCTGGGCGCGAAATCATACAAAACACAATAAATATTGATCAATTTAATGCTGAACACCAAAAACAGTTTGACTCGATATCGAAAGAAGAAGTAATTAACCGTTTTCTGGTTGGACGACAGAATATGATTCAATTTGTGATGAAAATTTCTCAAAAAGAGTTATCGATCATTGGAGATCATCCTGCGTTAGGGATATCGAAATTGGAAGATATGATAAAGCTTATTCCGATCCACGATCAAATGCATATGAAGGATATTAAGAAATTCTTAACTTCCGAATAAGACAAGACGAAAAACGTTTCGGTATTACTGGAGCCCATTAGGTAGGACGGTCTCATAATTTGAACAAGGGTTTATTCCTTAATAAGCACAGCAATTAGCTCGGTTTGATAAAAACGATTCTAAATGGGTATTAATTAAATTGGCCCCCATAGAATTTACCGTCTCAAATTTGACCCTTAGCT
>CAIRYE010000237.1 GCA_903882765.1 uncultured Anaerolineae bacterium | reverse complement strand
TCCCATGCGGGTTCGCCCGGTTTGGCAGATTTCCATAACGCGAAATCCATCGGATGTTCTTTTTGTTCCTCGATCTCAATTCGTGATCCCGCCTGCATATCATCCAATTTACGGGCTGATAGCTTTCCGTAATCTTCATCATGCGTTACCCGGAAATACACATCGCCGTTTTCAGCGGGGTAAGCATAGCCGCGTTCTACCAGACCCTTAACAAAGTCAATGATCTGAGGCATTGTCTTGCTCACCCGAGGTTTGGCGGTGGCAGGCTGAATATTTAAGTCAGCGAGGTTTTGGTCAAAATCCAAAATATATTGGTTCGAAAGAACAAACGGGTCTATTCCCATTTTATTAGCGCGATTGATGATCTTGTCATCAACATCGGTATAGTTCATCACATGTTTTACATTGAAACCACGATATTCTAAATACCTTCTAACAATATCGAACACCAAGGCGGACATAGCATGGCCCACGTGGGCATCGTTATAAACGGTAGGGCCACAAACATACATTTTTACAACCCCGGGTTCGAGGGTAGCTAAGTCTTCTTTTTTTCGCGATAACGTGTTGTAGAGGCGAATCATCTAATTATTGCTCCTAACCATAACCAATTATTGTTCTTCAGATTCCGGCTTACCAAAGATCATCTTGCCGGCTGCTGTTTGCAGCACCTTAGTAACGCCGATCAATTTGGTTGTACCAATATACTTATTGCCACCATCTACTACTACCATGGTGCCATCTTCCATATAACCAACACCCTGATTATGTTCTTTGCCGTCCTGAATAATGGCGATCTCTAAAATTTCACCAGGTAATACGATCGATTTGACCGCGTTGGCGAGCTCGTTGATATTGAGGATGCTAACACCTTGAAGTTCGGCGATACGATTGAGATTGTAATCATTCGTCAGCACCGGGCATCGTAGTTGTTTGGCAAGGATGACCAATTTATCATCCACTTCCTTAACTCCTTCAACATCAATGTCACTGATCTGCACCATGATGAGGGGGTTTTTCTGTAAATCGGTAAGAACCGCCATGCCTCTGCGGCCGCGTTGTCGGCGCAGGCTTTCAGAAGAATCAGCGATGAATTGTAATTCGGTTAGCACAAATCGCGGGATGATCATGGTTCCAGGTAAGAAACCAGTTTTGGCGATATCTGACACGCGCCCGTCAATAATTACACTTGTATCGAGCAGAATCGAACGGCTGCTCTTTATCCAGCTATCCGCTTCTGCATTGCTTTGTTCGGTAGTTTTGTAGAAATTTCGCAGAACGTAAAAAATATCATTCTGCCGCATGATCAACAAGGTGATACCAATGTAAGCGCTGATGATCACCGCTAAAAGAGGTAATACTTTGCCAAAAGGCGTAGGTAAGAGAGAAAGTGGGAAGGTGAGTAAAGCGGCGATCAACAAACCCGCTAACAAACCGACAAATCCGGCAAGTAGAGTTTCCGCTGAGATCCTGCTAAAAAGCTTCTTCAGGTAGCTCATTGGAAAGGTAGAGATGTAGGGGGTGCCAATGAGCCCGATCAAAAAACCAAGGAGAGTAAAACCAACGGTATAGTTTTGGATTTGCTCAGGAACGTTCTCTAAACTAAATTTATTACCGATGTACCCACCAATAAAACCAAAAAAAATCATACCAATGATACGAAAAATAAAATGAATGCTCATGATGTACTCTTTCTGCTGTAATAAATGGGCTCTATCGCAAAAAACAGCAGGTATTTTTGCCGAAGAGATAAATTAATAATAGAAACATGATAGCATGTCATAAAAATTCAGTCAATGAATAGGCATCGGCACTCAACCTGTTGGTACTATAATTAGAAGACTATTATGAAAAACAGGATGATTGATAAATGGCTTTAGACCGTTTTGGCAGAAAGATACGTTATCTACGGATTTCGCTTACCGATCACTGTAATTTACGGTGCATCTATTGTATGCCGGAGGATCAAACCTTCCAGCCCAACTCTGCCTTGATGCAGGATGATGAGCTAATAAAACTTACCAATTTATTTGTTAAGTTAGGTTTTGATAAAGTTCGATTAACCGGTGGCGAACCTACCATACGAGCTCATATTGTTCCGTTGGTGCAACGCATTGCATCCATCGAAGGTCTCAATTCCCTTTCGATGACCACCAATGGCGTTTTATTAAAAAAATTAGCCGGCCCATTAAAAGAAGCTGGCCTGCAACGTGTGAATATTTCCATCGACACCCTTGACCCCGATAAATTCAAAAAACTAACTCGTTGGGGAAATGTTGATGATGTTTGGGAAGGGATCGAAGAAGCCGAACGAGTTGGGCTGACTCCTATTAAATTAAACGGGGTTGTTGTAAAAGGGTACAACGAAGAAGATGTGCTTGACCTTGCTGCCCTAACCTTAGACCGAAATTGGCAGTTCCGATTTATTGAAATGATGCCGTTCGCGGGTGCCACCAACCTTCAAACCCACAATATCGTCACCGCCGCCCAGATCCAAGAAAAAATAGAATCTGAATTTGGTCCATTAGAAACATCCGGTAACTACGATGG
>CAIRYE010000236.1 GCA_903882765.1 uncultured Anaerolineae bacterium | reverse complement strand
GCTGAGAGAGTTATCGCTAAAAAAAGTGAGCGGTAGATCGTTGGATATCATGGTTGTATTGGGTTGAAGAGCGGGAATTCTCCACGACATCTGCCAAAAAAGAGATTTCTGGGTATCCCAATCATGTCGGTAGGCGCTGTTAAACTGAAAATGCTTACCGCCGGCAAATCCGACCAAAATGGCGAAGATTAAGGCACGGGTGAAATTGTTTTTGACCAAATATAATAGGAGACTAGCTAGTAGTAGACTTGCACCCAACATAAAGGACAAGGTGAAGCGATCGGCGGAAAAATGTAATTGCGGCATAGTCCTAGAACCGATCAGCCAGTATGCTCCACCACCCAGAAACCATACGATCAAACCAACTATGGCTGCCCAAAGAAGGGTCTTTGGCTGTTGTTTATCAGTTTTGGTACGTAAAAAGAAAAAAACTACTCCAGCTAAAAGGATACTTATGAGGATGGCACCCATAAATGTAAAAATACCTATGGTTGCCGGATCGACCCACTCGAACGGGCTGATCCAAACATGGATTGCGCTTTCCCAAAAGGCTTTGAAAATGTTCGATGCCAAAACAAGTAGTCCATTGAGAAAATTTGCTTTGATGTTTGAAATTGTTTCATACCCATAACTCGCGTTTTGGTTGCTGAAGAAAAACATTCGCCAAAGGGTGACACCGATAAAAACTAATAAATATGGCAGGGAGTATGTGAAAGTTCCCTTCGCTTTTTTCTCTCGACCATCCAATAATATCCAGATCAATAAAAAGCGGGCTATCTCTAAGAAGTAGAAATATTCCATCGCGAGCAAATGATAAAGAGATAAGAGGAGGGCGGGAATATGGAGGTAGGGAGATCGATTTTTGATCGCGAAGGTGGTAAGTAGTAATGATAGTAAAAAAAAGTTGAGTACGATGTAAAAATGCGAGTACATCAAAGAAATATAATTTTGGCTAAGGCCAGGATAAACAAGGAAAAGAATGGAGGTGAATTCAGCCAGGGGGGCCGGTTTGTTCCAAATGGTTTTTACCAGTTTGTAAAGAAGATATGCGCTAACAAATCGCATTAGGATGACCAACAATTGCCATTTCCAGGGGTCTGGCCCGAGGAGAGGTAAGGTGACTTGGTAAAGCATGCCCCAAAAAGGACGGCTGGTGCTAAAGGTTTTGGTCAGAGCTTCTGGCCCCAAGCGGAAATAGATCCAAGTCCAAGGTGCCTCGTCCCAATAAAAACCTTTTTCCCAAAAAAAAGGGCCATACGCTAGAAGTGTAACCAAGGCAAGGTAAGCAACAAAAGGCACTTGTTGTGTCTTTGTTTTTATAACGTTGAACAGGGGTGCTAGGTACTTTTTCATCAGAGATTATTCTAAGTCCAAAACCATACGGTGGCGATGATAGCTGCCCTCTGTAAAAGTTGCTGTGATGATGAAGCCATTTTTTTTGTACAGGTTAATTGCTGTAGGATTGTCCGTTTCAACACTGAGTGAAACTTGCGAAAAACCCATCTTTCTTGCCTCCGATATGAATTGACGGATCAATATATTACCGATACCTTGTTGTTGAAAATCCGGGTGTGCTCCGATATAAGTGAGTTCAATTTGACCCAATGGAATGTCGTTATTGTGGTTTGGCAATAGGCTTAGAAAAAGGGATCGGATGACTTGGGGTTTTTGAAGGAGGAGAGCACCCATTTCTTTTAAAAACCAGAACAGAGGGTTTGCCAGATTTTTATTTATGGCACTTGGGTTTGCAGTTCCAAATACCCAACCCACAACACTTTCATCGTCCGCGATCGCCGCAAATCCTATCGCTTGCTGTTGGAAAATGCCGTACTTGTAGTATTTTTCAACAAATTTATTACCCAACTCAGTTAGTAATGTTGGCATTGTACGCAAATGTAAAGAAACTAAATCGTTTCGCTGGTTTTCATCCAACGTACTCAAAGGCACACATGGGTATTGGCTCATCTCACGCGATCCCCTTGATGAAATATGGGCCGATCCAGCGAACTAAAAACGCCGGCAAGCGTTTCCAGGTTTCGATGGCAATTTGAAATTTGGGATTTT
>CAIRYE010000235.1 GCA_903882765.1 uncultured Anaerolineae bacterium | reverse complement strand
TGCGTAGGCATCCGTGGTGTTCGTATTCAGGCGATCGTCAAAGAACTACACGATGAGAAGATCGATATCATTGAGTGGAGCGCTGATCCGGTTGTTTATATTTCCAAGGCCATCAGCCCTGCCCGCGTTAGCAGCGTTTTCGTCAACGAAGTTGAAAAAACCGCTACCGTCGTGGTGATGGAAGACCAGTTATCTCTGGCGATCGGCCGAGACGGACAGAATGCCCGCCTTGCCGCCAAGCTGACCAACTGGAAGATCGATATCAAATCTGTTATCGAGGCAACCACCGATACCATCGTTCGTTTACAAAACGAAGCCTCCTTCCAGGCTACCGCCGCGCTGGAAAAAGAAGCATCCGCCCTGGTTGGCTCCATCCTGGATAAAAAGGCTGAAGGCAAAGCTCTTACTCCTGAAGAATACACAATGATGGCTCAGTTCGTTGAGCGCGTGGAACGCCGCACACTTGAGCGAACCCGCCTCATCGAAGCTGAAAACCTTGAGAAAATCGAAGCAGCACGCGCTGGTATTCCTGCCGCCGCCTTCGAAACCAACCTCGAAACCCTCGAGATCGCCGAATTCGTATTCAACATCCTCACCGAAGCTCAATACGAAACCGTTGGTGATCTGATTCTGGCCATGCGCTCTAACCCTGATAAGGTTCTTGGCTTGGCTGGCATTGGAAAGAAAGCCATCACATCGATCGAAGCCGCTATTGAAAAGCTCAATTTTGGCGAAAAACCCGCCGAAGTTGAAGTGGTGGTTGAACCAGAAGTTGAAGTTGTTTCTGAGCCAGTTGATGTAGCCGAAGTTGAAACCATCGTAGAACCCGTGGTAGAGACCCCTGTTGAAGAAATCGTACCGGTTGTTGATAGCGAACCCGTTCTCGAGCCTTCCTTCGAAGAACTCTTCCAGATCCGCCCTGAAGTCATCATCCCCAGCGCCGAAGAAGAAGAGAAGATGGAAAAGAAGGGCAAGAAGGGCAAGAAATCTGTTGAGTACCAGTTTGATGAAGAACGCGGCGAAGTGGTTGGCAAGAAGATCCACAAACGCGGCGATGCCGACTGGACTGGTGAAGACTGGGAATAATCCATGACTGCAAAAGTCATTAAACCAAAGCACATTCCCCAAAGAACGTGTATTGGGTGCCGAACGGTACTGGCAAAGCGAACGCTTACTCGTATTGTTCGGCAGCCCGATGGGGTCTTTATTGACCCCACGGGCAAGTTGAACGGCCGTGGCGCGTATTTGCACGATCAAAAGTCTTGCTGGGAGCGAGGCTTAAGGGGTGGATTAGCAAATGCCTTAAAAACAACGCTCACGGCGGAAGATAGGGCAAGGTTAGAATCTTATTTAGCTAACCTGCCTGATGAAACCGCACCATTGAATGCGGAAAGTGCACAAATAGTCGAAAATTGACCTAACCTACCCACAGCAAATTCGCTCGGGTGTATTAGGAAACATTTAGCCTTCCGTTTGTACATTTATAAGAGGAGGTAACCTTTATGAGCGATAAAAATTTAGAGCTGCCAGTTTCGATCGTAGTTCGAGACCTGGCACAATTGATGAAAGTCGGACCGATCGATGTCATTCGTAAGTTAATGCAGAATGGCATGATGGTAACGATCAACCAAACCATTGATTATGACACCGCTGCCATTGTAGCCGGTGAATTTGGTTTTAACCCTAACCCTGAAGTTCTGGCGAATGATGATACAAAAGAATCTGGCGAAGTTCCCCTTTGGCGCCAGAAGATCTCGAACGAAAAAGAAGAAGATCTGATCAGCCGCCCCCCCGTGGTCACCATTTTAGGCCACGTAGACCATGGCAAAACATCCCTTTTGGATGCCATTCGAGAAACCGAAGTTGCCGCTGGCGAAGCTGGTGGCATTACCCAACACATTGGCGCTTACCAGGTCCACAAAGAAGGCCAACTGATCACCTTCCTCGATACCCCTGGCCATGCCGCCTTCACCGCAATGCGCGCCCGCGGTGCCCAAGGCGCTGATATCGTGGTATTGGTCGTTGCCGCGGATGACGGTGTAATGCCGCAAACCCGCGAGGCGATCGCCCACGCAAAAGCTGCCCGCGTACCGATCATCGTTGCCCTCAACAAGATCGATAAAGCCAATGCCAACCCGGACCGTGTAAAAAATCAGCTGGCTGAGCTCGAGCTTGTGCCTGATGAATGGGGCGGCAATACCATTGTTGTACCTGTTTCCGCTAAACAAAGGCAAGGCATCGCTGATCTGCTAGCTTCCATATTATTGGTGGCAGATAGCCAAAGCATCAAAGCCAACCCTAAGGGCACCGTCATTGGCACCATCATCGAAGCGGAGCTGGATAAAGCTCGCGGCCCTGTTGCCACCTTGTTGGTTCAAAACGGAACCCTCAAGAATGGCGATGTTGTGGTGGCTGGCCAAACCTATGGCAAGATCCGCGCCATGTATGATTTCAAACTCAAGCCGATCCAAAAAGCGACCCCCGCCACACCTATTTCCATTCTCGGAATGAGCACTATTCCTTCCGCCGGCGAGATCTTTGAAGTTGTGGCTAACGAAAAAACCGCTCGTGAAATCGTAAACAACCGCATTCAGGCCTCCAAAGATCAAAATCAGGCCGCCAAAATGACCTTGGAAGATTTCTACGCCCGATTTAAGGCCGGCGAATTAAAAGAGCTTCGCATCATCCTCAAAGCTGACGTTCAGGGCTCTTTGGAACCGATCGTGAAGGAATTGAACGAGCTTGCCAAAACCAACGCCTCCGAAATTGCCCTCAAGGTAATTTACGCCGAAACTGGCAACATTGGTGAGAACGACGTAAACCTCGCTTCCGCCTCCAAAGCTCTTATCCTTGGTTTCAACGTGCAGGCTGATGTTAGCGCCCGCCGTCTTGCCGAAGCGGAAGGTGTATCCATCCGCTTGTACGACATCATTTACCGCCTCACCGAAGATATTGAAAAAGCGCTAAAAGGTATGCTCGAGCCGGAATTCAACGAAAAGCATCTTGGCAAAGCGCAGATCTTGGCGATCTTCCCCGTGTCCAAGGTTGGCCGCATCGCTGGCTGCCGTTGTCTGGATGGTGAGATCCGCCGAAACGGCAAAGCCCGCATCACTCGCGGCGCTGATGTCATTTTCGAAGGCGAGATCGCTTCTCTTCGTCATGAAAAAGAAGATGTAAAAGAAATTCGAACTGGGTTCGAGTTTGGTATTGGTTTCAAGAATTTCAACGATATGGCTGAAGGCGATATCTTGGAATGCTACCTCTTGGAAAAAAACAATTAATAATCGTGTATCATTAAGGTTATAGATAGAAGAACATTATGGCATCCGGAGTTCGTTTACAAAAAATATCTGACCGTATTCGCGAGGATCTTTCTGCTTTATTGATCAAAGAGATCAATGACCCTCGCTTATTACAGGTGTACATTACTGATGTTAAGGTAGACCGCGAATTGGCTTTTGCCGATATCTACGTATCTGCGATAGAAGGCCGCAGCCGTTCAGCGGAAGTGATAAAAGGCCTTGAAAGCGCCACTGGCTTTTTGAGACGTGCACTCAGCGAAACCGTTGAGTTGCGCGCTTTTCCAAAATTGCGCTTCCATTGGGATCCAACCCCTGAGAATGCGGACCATATTGAAAAAGTTCTTGCTGAAATTCGCAGCCAAAACAACAAACCTTCCTAATTTTATTCATTGCAAAAGGTAAATAATGGATTCAATTGATATTGAGATCAAAAATAAAATCGACCAAGCTCAACATATATTGGTTGTCTCACACGTGCGACCAGATGGCGACGCGATCGGGTCTACCCTCGCTCTAGGCTTAGCTCTTCTCAAAGCGGGAAAATCCGTGGAAATGGTGTTGAATGATGGTGTTCCCGCCTCTTTTCACCACTTACCCGGCCACGAACTGATCCTCAAAGCTCCAACTTGCGAGCCCGATCTTTTCATTACCGTCGATTGCGCTGATTTCAAACGCACCGGCAAGCAATTTGTGGGCTACCGCAAGCCAGATATCAATATCGATCACCACGTTACCAACGAAAAGTTCGGCGTGATCAATCTGATCGAGCCACTCTCCGTGGCGACTTCCTCCGTTTTAACCGGCCACCTGCAAGAATGGGGCCTCACCATCGACGCGGAAGTAGCTTCCAACCTCGCCACCGGCATTGTCACCGATACCCTCGGTTTCAGAACATCCAACACTACCTCCACCGCTTTGCGCCAAGCCGCTTTCCTGATCGATACCGGCATCGATATGCCCAATTTATACAACCGGGCCTTGGTAAGCCGCACCCTGCAAGCAGCAAAATATTGGGGCGCCGGGCTATCAAGCCTCAAGACCATGGATGGCATCGTCTTCGCCACCCTCAAACTGGAAGACCGCCAAGCCAGCGGTTACGGTGGTAGCGATGACGCTGACCTGATCAATATCATTTCAGCCATCGATGACCACGTCGTAGGAATGATCTTTGTTGAACAACACGGCTCTGTCAAGATCTCTTGGCGAGCTTTACAACCCGGCATTGATGTATCCAAGATCGCTACCCACTTCAATGGTGGCGGCCATAAAGCGGCTGCCGGCGCCGATATTGTTGGTACCCTCGATGAAATTCAAACCCGAGTGTTAGAAACAACTCGGGAAATGTTAAAACTTTAAGGGGGCAGGAGACTTATTATGAACAATGAACTCGATGATATGAAGAATGCCATTTCTGGCGTGTTAGTGGTGGATAAACCCGTTGGCCTTACATCGCATGATGTGGTCAACAAGATCCGCTATGGCACGGGTATTCGCCGAGCGGGCCATACTGGCACGCTCGATCCTCGCGCCTCTGGTGTGTTGGTCATTTTGGTTGGGCCCGCCGTCCGACTCAGCGAATTTGTTTCGGCATCGGATAAGCGTTACCAAGCCATTATCCGCATGGGCGCCTCCACCGATACCTTCGACGCTGATGGCCGCTTCGTCAGCCCTCCCGTCGATGTGCTCGATATCTCCGAAGAAGATTTCGACGCCAAGCTGCAAACCTTCGTTGGCGAAATTACCCAAACGCCCCCTCCCTACTCCGCTATCAAGATCAAAGGCCGCCGTGCCTATGATATGGCCCGCAAAGGCGAAACGTTCGAGATCGCCCCACGCACCATTAATGTGTACAGCCTCGAAACCCTCGAATGGGCTCCTCCGGAAGCGGTCGTTGATGTGCACTGCTCCTCGGGCACCTATGTGCGCTCGTTAGCGAACGACCTGGGCAACGCCCTTGGTTGCGGCGGCTACCTCATTGGTCTTCGCCGAACAAAAAGCGGTCGTTTTAGCCTGCGCGACGCCACACCCCTCCGCAAATTAGAGGAAGCATTTCAGAACGGGAATTGGTACCAATACCTTATCCCTGCCGCTGAAGCATTGGGCGAATGGCCTGCCATTGAACTAACCCCTGAGCAAGTAGAAAGCGTTGCTCACGGTCACCGTATTCCTGCCGATCCGTCCATCGTCCCTGGCGCCAAGAACCTCGTTCGCGGCGTTAGCATGGCTGGTGAATTGATCTCTCTCATGGAACTTGACACTGCCTCGAGTGAATGGCAGCCTAAGAAGGTTTTCTACTCCTAATCACTGGCTCACCGATCAATGCTGATTCATCACCAATCCATCGATTCGATCCAGCTGGAAGCTAGCTGGTTGACCATCGGTATCTTCGACGGAGTTCATCTCGGTCATCAAAAGATCATCAAAACGCTTACGGAAGGCGCGTCGCAAAAAAACGTGCCTTCCGTGGCGTTGACGTTTGACCCACACCCTGCCACCGTTTTGGCGGGGGTCGTTATCCCAAAGCTCACCACCCAAACCGAAAAACTAAAGATCCTGAACGACCTCGGCGTAGATATCGTCATCACCTTACCCTTCACGCCCGAGATCGCCAACCTGCCTGCTCTCGATTTTATTACGATGCTTAGGAATCGTCTCAACTTTACCTATCTGGTAACCGGTTTCGATTTCGCGCTTGGCAAAAACAGACAAGGCAATAACGAATACCTCAACGCCATTGGCACTGAGATGGGCTTTCAACATAGCGCCATACCCGCCTTGGAAAAAGAGGGAAACATCATCTCCTCTACATCTATACGCAACGCCATTATGAACGGCGCCATTAGCTCCGCTTCGAGCCGCATGGGCAGGTATTATAACCTCTCCGGCATGGTCGTTCACGGTGATGCCCGTGGTAGAACCATCAAGATCCCCACCTGTAATGTAGATTTTCCCCAAGAAAAAGTACTACCTATGCCCGGGGTTTACGCCTGCAAGGTATTATTTGACGGAAAAAGCTATGATTCTGTGGCAAATTTTGGATTTCGGCCCACCTTTACGAATTCTGAAGTTCAACCCCGTCTCGAGGCTCATATTCTTGATTTTGATGG
>CAIRYE010000234.1 GCA_903882765.1 uncultured Anaerolineae bacterium | reverse complement strand
TGGTTTTAGCAAGGATATGGTGAGCGGGCAGTTGTTGCCGTACCATGACCGGCGGGTGTTGGACAATGCGATGCAGATCGCGCAGCGGTGCCGGCCGGAGATGGTGATCTTTGGGGGAGATGTGTTGGATTTCGCGGAATTTGGGAAGTACCCGAAGCGGCCGGAGAATTATTTTACAACACAACCGGCGATCATCGAGGCGGCTTGGTGGCTGCGCAACTTTAAGACGTTGAGCGAGAGGGTGATCGTGATGGCCGGCAACCATGACGAGGCGAGGATGAACAACACACTGATGAATCATCTGGTGGCGGCTTATGGGCTACGGAGCGCGGATAATTTGGCGGGCGAGGCGTTGATGAGTATCCCGAATTTGCTGGGGTTGGAGAGTATGGGCGTGGAATGGGTGGGGGGATACCCTGACGCGGATATTTGGCTGAACGATGTGACGAGGATCACGCACGGGAGCATTGCCAGGGGGAATCCGGGGGCGACTAGCGGGGCGTATGCGTCGAAGAACATTGAAACGGTGGTGTTTGGGCATACTCACCGGCGGGAGCTTTCGACCAATGTGCTGAAGGGACGCTATAACACGAGGACGGTGACAGCGGCCAACCCTGGGGCGGCCTGCCATGTGGATTATCGGGTGCCGGGGCATGTGCGGACGCAGACGTGGAATCAGGGGTTGGCGCTGGTGTATTTTGACGATGAGTTTAGCCAGGTGGAGTTGATTCCGATTGAGGATGGGCGGGCTTGGTGGCAGGGGCGGCGGTATGAAGGTGTGGAGGATGTGAGCGGGCTGGTGGGGAGTTTATCGGCGGAGTATGGGCGGATGTTTTCGATGTAAATGTTCCTGAAATGGGATAAAATAAAAGCAGTATACCCGCCAAGCCTCTGCGAGAGCACGCTCAAATGTGGCAGGTTTTATTTTAATCGCTTTAGGTTATCTATTGGGGAAAATTCTTTGTGGGCAAGTACGAGATCATCATCAATCATTTGCGCGTAATGCTTGGTCATGGTGAGATCCGCGTGACCCATTAGGTCTTGGACCACCAATGGCGACATGCCAGCCCGAAGGCTGAGTATGCAGAAGGTGCGGCGCAGGGCGTGAGCGCTGAAATGGATCCCTGTTTTCTTTTCCAGACGGTGAAAGACTTGGACCATCCCTCCGCGGGTAAGCGGCGATCCTTCATCTGTCTGCCATAGAGATGCTGTATCGGACTTGTCTATGCAGGATCGGCGATATGCTAGCAATGCCCGGCGGGTTTGGCTTCCAGCGACAACCGTTCTGGCCTTCCCACCCTTTCCGCATTGGATCCTGACACGACCCGTTTGCAGATCCAAGTTATCCCAGCGCAATGCAATCAATTCAGCCAATCTAATTCCTGTATCAACCATAAATAGTATGATGGCTTTGTCCCTGGGCTTGGCTTGGGTGATGAGATCTGAAACTTGTGTGGCCGATAAGACTGGCAACCGCTCGCGGCGGATCTTTGGCATATCGAAAACAATCAAGTTGGTTGTGTAATTTTCGTTGTGGATGAATCTGAGGAAGGTACGGATGGCACGCGCGAAACCATTGATGGTCCAATCCTTATATCCGCGCTCTGATATTAAGGCAAGGAAGGCGCGAACCTGGCGGACAGTGACCTGATCCAAACTTGTAATGGCCTGGGCATCCAAGTACAAGATAAAAGGTTTGAGCTTATTTTCATAGTAAACCAGGGTGGTGGGGGATACTCTCATTGCCTGCCGAGACAGAATAAAATCAAGGTAAACATCATTGAGAGCGACGGAAACAATCTCCGCGGCCAACGCTCTATGCTTTTCAACTGTGTTTTTTGTGGTCATTTTACTACCCATATAGAGTGCTGAATGCCCGATAAATTGGGAGATTGGCTATATATGGGGGTGGGTGCGGGATCGAACCGCAGCATTTGGCTCCGGAGGCCAACGCTCTATCCACTGAGCTACGGGAGCATTTAACCACTACCTGTGGGGGATACCCTACCCTGCTACCACCATATATGCCTGAAAAATTTGTTCTAACTTAATCGCATTTCTGCGAGGCCTACGCTTTAACCGTTCAACTTTCTGGTGATCATTATTACGTTGTCATTATAGCACGGGGTTATTTGGAGACTATCGATAGGAAATCTTGCTCCGTAATAATCTTGATCTTTTGGCCGCCAGCGATGAGTTGTTCGGCCCTGCGGTGTTTAGTGCTTTTTGTTTGCCCGGCAGCCATAACAGTTAAATCCTGCACACCAACAACTAAAACTGTGGTGGACTTTGTTATATTGTTATCTACATTGCACCCAACGTTAGAGGCCATTTTTGCAGCTTGAACTCGGTCCATAGAAAGCTCACCAGTAAATACTATTACCTCTCCAAATAAGGGACCGCTCGGATCTGGTTCAGCATCGCATAAATCTTTCCATTCGGTTCTCTTGTAAAGTTCCCAGCGTGATGGATTGCGAAAATGGTCAGGCCAATGTTCAAGTGGTACACCTGATTTTTCGACAGTTTTCCACATAATTATCCCAGCAGCACGGGCATCCTCTGCTGCATCATGGTGTTGAAATTGAATATCAAAGGCCGATGCAAGATCATGTAACCCATAACCACTTTGGCTAAACTCTTCCCAGGTCATTCTTGCAGCTAAAGCGCTATCGACCATTGTGCATGGAATTTCTTTCAATTTATTTTTTGTGTACGCTTGAGATAAAGCTGATCTGTCAAACGCGGAATGATGAATCACAAATTGATTTTCAATTAAGCTTTTTAACTTTGGATAAACTTGCGAAAATGTTGGGGATTGCGATACTTTTTTTGCTGTTATTCCGTGTATGGATTCGTTGAAAGATGAAAAAGGTTGTTTAGGGTTTATTAGTTGATTCCAAACCCCGTTATAAACACCGTCATCGAACCGGGCAATGCCAATTTGGCAGATGCTAGAAAAGCTTTGATTTGCGGTTTCAAGATCAAGCGCGAAATATCTCATAACCCTCCAAATTTAAAAAATCTAATATTGTGTTCGAATATTAATTTCCTGGAATGTTTTTGCCTGCATCATAATTTGAATTATCTGATTCTGTGTATAACGGTTTTTCCATAGCAAGTATCGTAATATCAACATCAAAAACACCCTGTATATTTTGCCCATTCATATCCCTATATTTCGCTAGTACATCCGTTCTATTTTGTAGAACAATTATAGTCCGAATGTCAATCGAAGTATAGAGTAAAAGATGAATTAATAATTATTTTTTGTTGTCATTTTGCAACAGAAACAAATTCCCAATCAAACTGGCGAGCTGTTCATTTGTCAGTGGTGGATTAACGCTCTTCGCTATTGTCAAAATATCATCATTAGTCAATGGTTTAAATACTTCATCCTGATAATTATGATCGTCCGTGTTACGAGATATTTTAGGAATTATTCCAGCTATTTCAAGCAAATAATATGCAGGATAGCCCAACGCAACGGAAATTTTTTTCAGAATATCAGGATCAGGCTTTGTACGTTTGTGATCTTCGTAATTATAAATAGTCACGCGTTGAACACCAATCGCCTTCGCTAAATCCAATACCGATAAGCCTTTTTTCTCCCGCTCAGCTTTAATCCAATCTGCCCACTCAAACTTATCCATAGATTTCAATTATCGCATCTTATCCGCTTACGATTGTTTTCAAATATATGTATACAACTATTGACAAATCCAAATTGAGCCTGCTATAATATGACAACAGTTGTGAACAAACAAACAATAAAGTATACGACCATATTATCACGCAAGAAGTTATTTTTCAATTAGGAGATTTATGAAAGAGTTTGAAGAGGCAAAAAAAATATTTGTAACACGAACCTTCTCAATTACGCATGGCCACAATTTGATGGTAACGCAGCTGGCGGATGAGTTGACCGCTCGCGAGGACAAGACTGTTTATGAGAGCGAGATCGTTCGCCGAGCTATAGACCTGTTTTGGCAGGTGACGATGAAAGAGACCGCGGAGCAATAATGCGCAAGTACCAGGTGTGGGATGGTGAGAACGAGCGGTTTGTTGTTTGGCTGACAGATGCCCAGGTGGCGGAGTATCGCCGCAAGGGTTACCGAGTGATCGCGATTTAGTTTTTACCAGGGCGAGAGGATGGGTTGACCTCCACAATCCGCCGGTCCGAATCCGGCCGCTCTGTATACCGAACTTTACCAACTGAATAAATACGGCAGAGAGACACGAGACAACCGGAGCATGCAGTGCTGGAGACAGCCGCCGGTTTGATGTGAGATGTAAGACCCACCGTTGAAACTAAAACGCGATGATGCAACTGGCAGCATATCATCCCAATGAGTATGAGGGTTCGAATCCCTTTCGCGTTCCTTACTGAGCCACGGCAGTAAAAAAACCATTTCAAACAAATCCAACCTTTTAATAACCGTGGCAATTTTTTGTATAGGAGAAAGAATGACAGACAATTTTGTAGACGCATTTGATGCCGCAACCAACCCCGAGTTGCCATCTTACGATACCTTCGGGGAGATCAGTATTGACGCGTGGTTTTGCGTGATGAAGAAGGGTGAACAACGGCGGGCTTGGGTGGATGGTTCTGACGCTATTGCCGACCGAAATACCGCTATCGACATCATCATTCATCCATTAGACGAGATGAACCAAAAATACCAGCAGGAACGTTCTCTGATCGCAAATTCCAATTCTTGGGCGAAATTTACCTGGCCTAGTTTGCAGAAGCTTGGTATCGCTAATGTGCGCGAGGCCAAGAACAAGTTTTGCAAGGTGAAAATGGTACCGACCGGCCGCAAATATACCGGTAAAAATGGGGATCAGCGGGAAGAGACCACGTTTGAGTTTTTAGCTCTGTATAACAGCAAACAGGATTGCCAGGCGGCTTACGCGGCAACTCGAAGAGGCGAAGCTGGCCAACCAGCAACTACCACGGTATTACCGGTGGACCCTGAAAAACAAAACGCTTATAAATTCGCCGCAGCCATTGTGAAGAACATCAGCAAGGAAACAACCGATTTCAATGAGCTAACTGTAAGGATAGCTGAGAAGATCGCTGGTATGCCGGTGGTTGCGAAACACTTCACTATTGATTCGCCGGAAGTTGTTGATCTTATTGCACAGGTGCTGCAATGACAAAAGATTTGGAGCTGGAATTTGTAAAAGCTTATGTTAATGACTGGGACAATTTTGATGCCGCAAAAGTTTTGGCCGAACAACGAGACCTTGACGCGGCGCTAAATCTTTATGAATCCCTCTTCAATCCACTCGGCAATATTCAATTAGAAGCGATCGCCGAGTAATCACAGTTCTATTTCTCCTCCTTAAGCGGGACGTGAGTTATACGGGGGGTATGGCTTGCGTCCCCAAAGGGAAAGGCGGGTAAATGAGTATATTGGCAGTACGAATTGATAGCAGAGAACCGGCTTGGGCGAAGAACCTTACTTTTGGGGGAGCGGCTACGACTGTTGAAGCGCTGGAAACCGGCGACGCAGAGGTTTGGCTGGACAACGGCCAAATATTGCTTATTGAGCGAAAAACCGTTGAGGACTTATTGGGGAGCATAAAAGACGGCAGGATCTTTGAGCAAGGAAGACGTTTAGCTGAAATAAGATCTGACCAACAATTGAGCGGCAAGAAAATATCTACTTTCCCTTATGTTGTGATCACTGGCCAAATGACCCAGAGCATGACCCACCGCGTTATTACTGAGCGAGGCGAAACACAATGGCATTGGGAGAGTGTGAACAGCGCTTTATTGCTGTTGCAGGAAATTGGGGTGTTTATTTCGTATGCCCGAGATGACAAGGATTATGAACGCTCGGTAATTGCGCTTTCTAACAGGGACCGCACTGATATTACCGTTCACCCGGCCAGGGACATTACTTTGGGCGACAAGAAGGTTGAATTTTTGATGGGGTTCCCCGGAATAGGTGAGGAACGCGCTAACAAGCTGATGGAATGGGCGGGTGGCGAATTGTATGCCGCCATTTTGGGGCTGACGGACCCAGCGATAAAGTTGCCGATCGGCAAGAGTTTGCAAACATCGATCCGTACCTTTCTTGGTTTGAAGGACAACATTATTTTAGACATTACCACAACGGAGGAATTGTGACCACATTGGTAAAAGGCAGTTTGAGCGCCATCGCGAAGGAACAGAACATTCCACTGGCTGAAACCTGGCTGAACGTTGACGCGGTGATCTTGGTGGATGTGAGTGGGTCGATGAACGCTAAGGACACGCCGAGCGGAAGATCTCGGTATGAAGTAGCAGATGAAGAATTGGCCAAATTACAAGGAAACATGCCGGGCAAACTGGCCATCATCGCGTTTTCGAACCATACGGAATTTACCGCGGAGGGTAGGTTGCGGGAACCGAATGGGATGACCGATCTGGCCGGCGCGCTGAAATTTGGGCGGATCGCTGACGCCATACCCGGGATGCGTTTTATTTTGATCAGTGACGGCGAACCTGATGATGAAGGTGACGCCTTACGAGAGGCTGAGAAATTTAAAAACAGAATTGACACTATTTTTGTTGGCCCAGAACGCGGACGAGGGGAAGATTTTTTGAAAAGATTAGCGCGGCTAAAGCAGGGGGTTTTTGGCCAAAAATCTGTTGAGCAATTATCCAGCGGGATCGCTGGCTTACTAAATTAGGAGGAATGGATATGGATACCGCAATTGTGAAGAAGGAATTAGATGGGACTGCTTGGGCTTTGATACAGAGCGCCGCGCCGTTGATGCACAGGAGCCGATTGTTTGGCGTTGCGAATGAAGAGCAGGCCGTGGCAATTATGGTGAAGGGGTACGAATTGGGGTTGGGTATGTCGGCCAGCTTTGAGCTGATACAGGTGGTGGAAGGTAAACCAACTTTGATACCACGCGGTGCTTTGGCCTTGGCTTACCAATCGGGATTGATCGAACGTTTGAAAATTACTGAAATCAAAGACCAAAGCGGAGCTCCGTATGGGTGTACGGTAGAGGGGAAACGCAAAGGTGGTATGGAATATAGCATTACCTACACTATGGACGACGCGCGACGGGCTGACCTGGTGAGAACGAAATCGGGCTGGGAGAAGTACCCTGCCAACATGCTGAAATGGCGCGCAATTGGTTTTTGGATCGATACTGTGCTGCCGGATGTGCAAGGTGGGATGAAGCGAGCGGACGAGATGGGCGCAATGGTGGATGAAAAAGGCGACATCATTGATGGGAGTGTGAGCAGTTTTGTTGAACCGGAAAAAGTAATTGTACCGGCGCCAACTATTGAGGAATTGACGAACAAATTTGGGGTACTCAAGCTTGAGGAAGGTTTGAACGGATTGTTCAACGGATCTTTGCCATCCACCGAGGAAGATATGTTTGTTTTGAGGGATTATTTGGAGGCTTTATGAGTTGGCAAGTTGTGATCGTTTTGGTCGTGGTGAGCGCATTGGTGGTTTGGGACGGAAGAAAATTTTAGGTTTATTTGGGGCGCTAAGTGCCTGGTGTGGTGCAAATCCACAGCCCCAATTTTAGAAAATAAATTCATAAGGAGGATGTTTTGAATATTGATCACTTGAGTTTTTCAAGTATTACCAGTTATTTGAATTGTTCGAAGGCATGGAAATATAAGTATTTGGAAAAATTGGAAACAAAGACAAGTTCGCAATTGCTGTTTGGCTCGGCTTGGCATAAAACTGTTGAGGCTATTGTAGCCGGAGCAGTGGATGGTGAAAGTTACAAAAAGGATTTTTGGAAACAGTCTTTACTGAGCGAGATAGAACAAAGCCAAAAGAAAAACCAAGTGGTGGAGTGGGGTGGAGAGACCGAGGAGAGCCTGATCAATGCCGGTTTGAGATTGCTCAATTCGGAAGAGGTTAAAAAAGGCTTGCTTAGTATTTACCCGGGGAATGATGAGAAAGGCCCAAAAATAGAGCGAAAAATAGAGCTGCGTGTGCCAGGTGTGCCGATACCGGTTATAGGGTATATCGATATTATTACCGAGGATGGTGTTTGCGGGGATTTTAAAACAAGCGGTAAAAGCTGGTCTGAGACACAAGCGAAGGATAGTTTGCAGCCATTATTTTACATGGCCGGGCTGAAACAAATGGGAATGCCAGCGCCGGATCTGTTCAGGCATTATGTTTTTGTAAAAACCAAGGAACCCAAATTTCAGGTGATCGAAACATCTTATCAGCCCTTCGAGGTGATGTTTTTATTTAGACTGATAAACAATGTTTGGCAAGCTATTGAAAAAGAAGCCTTTTTTGAGAACCCGGGTGGGTGGTTATGCTCGGAACGTTTTTGTGATTTTTGGAAGGAATGCAGAGGTAAATATCAATGACCGATCAAATAACGCTTAAAAATAATGGTTTTATGTTGAGCTTTGATTACGACCCTGAAAAAGTGGCGATGTTGAAAAGCATGATTCCGTATACTGACCGAAAGTGGGTAGCCGGGCAGAGGGTTTGGATGGTTGATACTCGGCACAGTGAAACTTTGCGCAAAATATTTCCTGATGCTGTGATCCCTCAGACTGACGCCAAAAAAACGGTTGAAGAACGGACGCTCACCTTGAAATACTTGGGTAATACGAAGGACCGCGGCGATGGTGATCGTTCCGCGATGGGTTTTTGGGAAGGTGGATGGAACGTTGTTTTTGCAGAAAGTATATTGCGGCAGTGGTTTGAAGGTGTTGACCTGACCAATCCATCTGGTGCAACTACGTTTTATGGAACGCTTGGAGTAATGCGAGGGGCAACCAAAGACGAGATAAAAAACGGTTACCGAAGACTGGCCAAACAATGGCACCCAGATGTTTGCAGTGAGTTGAACGCCAAGGAAGTATTCTTGAAAATAAAACAAGCCTACGAAACCCTGAGCGATGAAGGAAAGAAGGCTCGGTATGATGTGGGGTTACTGCTGACGAAACCATCGGATGAAACCAAGCTGAGTAGTGCCTATGGGTACAGATCTCCGTTTAGGTGTGGTTTTGTGACGTGTACCGGTATGATGGTGATCGATAAATTCGTGGTGACGAAGATATTGAAATGGGATGATATTACCAATGACCAAGGGCAAAGCCTGGTGACGAGCTGGGTGATGGGTGAAGATAAGCCACGGGAGAAATGGGTATGAAATTTGAAACCGCGATGGAGAACAAATGCCGATCCTTGACACGCTGCTAAAATCATCGGTAGATGCCGAGAGCGCATATATTTTAGACGACGCATTTGGGAACGCAAACCCTGGCAAGTTTGTAAAAGGGTTGGAAGATATTGCCAGGGCTATTGCTGATGAGATGCCGCAGGATATTGTGCCGCCGGAAGAAGAGCCTTGGAAGAGGATCTCAGCGACATTATTGGTAGACGACGCGCCTACGATACGTGGCAGGTTCGATAAATCTGTTGCTTTTTACGCGAAAAATCTACGTGAGGCCATTGTTAGGGCTGTTGAGGCGAGACTGGCCGATATTGAAAACTGGAAGAATGAACAAGAAAAAAACGCGAAGGGGCGACACAACACCAGTTTTTATATTAGGACCTTGGGCCGTTTGGGTTATTCGTTTCGGTTGAATTTGTGCGATGACCATATTGAGGTAAAAGGCGCGCAGATAACGGACTACAAAGCGATGGAGATAAGGACCAGGATGCAATCGATAGGGCTGTTTCATTATAAGGAAATTGAGGACGCCTACGGAGCTGAAGCGCTACGCCTGGCTTATCATCCTGTGAAAGAGTACCTGAAAAAGTGCGCCTACGATGGCGGCGACCACATTGACAAACTGGCGAGCTATTTTGAAGATGAATACGATATGTTCGGGGTATGGCTGAAAAAGTGGTTGGTGGGGAGTGTGGCCAAGGTGCTGGGTAATTACCAAAACAGGATGCTGGTGTTGGATGGAGCGCAAGGGATTGGTAAGAGTAGCTTTGTGAGGTGGTTGGCGGGTGGATTGCCCAATTACTTTCATGAGGGACAGATTGATACCTTTAACCGGCGAGACACCGAAGTGAAGCTGATGAATACCTGGATATGGGAAGTTTCGGAGCTTGGTGGGACTATGGCCAGGGCGGAAATGAACGCGCTAAAGGCGATACTGAGCCAGCAACTGGTAACAGTGCGAAAAGCCTATGGAAAGCATGAAACCAGCAAACAGGCTATGGCGAGCTTTATTGGAACGATCAACAATGAAGCCGGTTTTTTGAACGATTTTACCGGAAGCCGACGTTATATGGTGAGCAAGCTGCTGAGCATTGATTGGGACTATGAAAAGATTAATATTGACGATGTTTGGGCTCACGCCATTTACCTTTATGACAGCGGGTACAAGTGGAACCTAGATGAGACTGAAAAAGAACGCGCCAACGAGATCAACGAGACCTACCAGATCGAGGATGTAACCCAGGCGGCTATTGCCAAGTATTTTGAAATAAATGAGAAGGAACAAAGTTGGTTTATGACGACCTTTGAGATCGCCAAGAAGCTGGAGGCGGAAGGATTGAAGTATGGGTCCTCGAACGCGACTATGATGGCGGTAGGCAGAGCGATGGCGGCGCTGGGAGTTAAGAAACATAGAATAGGCACGAGAGGGAATAGATCATATGGTTATGTTGGGATCCGTGAAGTAGTAAACCCAATGTACGGCGTTCCGTAATGTGTCTACCTTGTGTCCTGGTGTCCTCCTTTAAAACACGTTTTTTAAAACATTTTGAGATTATTTTTCGAAAATGTTTAATATATAAAAGGTAGACAAGTAGGACACAGTATTAAAGTAGGACACAGAAAACTTAAGATAAAGGTCAAAATGAATAAAACAGTCTATGATTGGGCGGTCGATTTTTTGATTGAAGGGATCGCTGTTATACCGGTGAGTTACAAAACGAAGATACCAAAATTCCATTGGGAGAAATACAAAACCGAATTACCAGGTGAGGATGAAATTTATACGTGGTTTGCTCTGGGAAATTTGCATAATTATGGTGTTGTAGTGGGCTGGAATGACCTGGTAGTGTTGGATTTTGACGATATTGGCAAGTATTATGAGTGGAATTTATGGACGTTGGAGCAACCGGAAAATAGTGACGCTGATTTAGCCGCAAAGAAGGCATTTAGAGTAACAAGCAATAGAGGAGTACATATTTATTTACGAATGAAGGGGGTAAAGACAAACAGCCACATTGAGGGGTTAGATATTAAGGCTAACGGGATGGTTTTGGGTCCTGGATCAACACATCCATCGGGAAAAATTTATACACCAGATGATGAGCGGATGGTGATGCCTTTTGTTGATGGTTTGAATACAGTGCTACCGAGCTCGTGGGTTGATGATATAAAATCGGGATCTGAATCGGAAAATATTGAAACGCAATATGATAATTTTAGCTTGTATAGTAGCGATCCGTTTGATGTTGTGTCTTATGCAGTAAACCCGATAAGTAAGATAAAAAGTAAGTTCAGGTTGCAATCGATGTTGAATGGTGTGGTAAGGACTGGTGAACATTGGTATATGGCATTATGTCCGTTTCATGGGGACAAGAATCCATCATTTTGGATCGACGATAGAAAGCAAATTGGCAATTGTCAGAAGTGTAATTTCAATAAACCATTGGATGTGATCAACATTTACGCAAAAATGCACAGTTTAAGTGATGATCAGGCTATTAAGATATTGGCGAATATGTGAGGTGGAATGATAGATTATGTGCCGTGGAGATGTTTACATTGTGACAGAGTTTTAGGGATGGTAGTGAGAAATTCGAACAGATTGCCGGTTTTGCATGTTTTTGACAGACCACAAAGAACAATGAATACGGAGCTCGAAATTAAATCTAAATTGATCATCGGTGAGGTTTTTTGTGTTTGTGGCCGAATAAGAAAATGGAAAAGTGGAAGTGACGAAAGGTATATTATTGAAGATTAAATTAGTGTAAAATAAATTAACTGAATATGTTGCAGACCGCTTAGTTTTGTGGTCACAATCGGACATGAGCACCCGGTACATTGTTAATACCTTTGTATCTGGTGTTTTTTTATTTCATAAGGAGAGTGTATGATTTTTTCGGGCGAGCAGTTGTTTTTGTTGGGGGTAATTTCGAGTGGTATTGTTTTCGCGATCAATTACCTGGTGAAATTGGGTTTGAAATTTCAGATCGGACGAGGTTGGTTGACTGTAATCTTGTTTGTTGTTTCTATACCTTTGGCGTTTATTTTTCAGCCACAAGTATTGCCACCATTACCTGTGATGGTTGGGGATGCTGTTTCTATCACTGGAAATATCGTTATTTATATTACTGAGTTGGTTACTGTTCTTTCGCAGGTTGTAGGTGTTGCGACCGCTATTTATAACATTATCTTGAAAAAAGTATTTGAGCAGATCATTCCAGCACAGGGGTAAAGTAAATGTCTGAGGGTATTATTATTGCCGTTTTAGGGGCATTGGTGGCGGTTGCAACATCGTTACTAACCCAGCATGTGACGTTGAAGAAGTGGGAAACTGGTGAGAAATCCAAGATCGATGCAGATGCAACAGTGGCAATTACGAATGCGTCGATGTCATTGATACAGCCATTACGTGAAGAGATCGATAGTTTGAGGGCTGATAACGTAAAGATAAATGAAGAATTGGATGAGCTGCGTAGTGAGCTTGAGAAGTGGAAGGATTGGGCAGAAAGATTGGCTAATCAGATCCGCGACATTGGGCATGAGCCTGTACCAATGAGGCCAAATAGACACAGATAATGCCAACAGCAATGAAGCGGTTATGTACAACGCCAGGGTGTAATCAGTTCGCTCAGGATGGGAGCAAGTGCGAAGCTCATAAGATGGATAAAGTTGAGCGTGCATTTCGCAAAGATCCTGAGCGACATAAGTTATATGATAGACGTTGGAGACAAAGGCGCGAAACGTTCTTGGCTGAGTATCCATGGTGCGAGGATTGTATGGGGGATGATCTGTACGAGCCGGCAACCGAGGTCCATCATGTGGTCGCTCATCGGGGGAACGTTGATACCTTTCACAGCAGTCCGATGATTGGATTGTGCAAGAGTTGTCATAGTAGGCGCACAGGACGTGGCGAATAGCCGGAATACCCCCCGTCTCGGAAAGTTTCGCAGGTGGGGCGTAGACCACATGGCGCATCGTTTGCGAGAAAAATTCCCCAAGATAGACCAACCCCAACCAATAAACAATTGAATAAATAGGTGAAAAATGACGAAACCAGTAATAGCCTCGTCCATGGGCGCGCGGAAAGAGGTTGGCGGCAAGAATTGGACGAAGGCTGAGATGGAGGCGCGATTGGCGGCGAGTGAGAAAACGACCAGGAAGAAGAAGGTGAGGCTGAAACCGCCGGAGTGGTTGAGCGATGAGGCTTTGCTAATTTGGAAGAGGATCATACGGCAGACGAAGGAGCTGGAGCTGCTTGACGCGCTGGATGAGAGCATGCTGGCAGTATATTGCGATGTGTATGTGCAATACTCGACGCTGAGTTTGATGCTGGAGAAGACGCCGGATGACTACAAGAGCCAACAGGCATTGGCCAGGCTGATGAGCGGGTACGCGGATAAGCTTGGGTTGACACCGGCAGGCCGCGCGAGGCTGGCCAAGAAGGTGGCGGACAAGATCGTGGATGAGTTTGCGAGCGAGTTTGACTAATATGAGAGAGGCTACTGAGTACGCTGAGAATGTTGTTTGGGGATTGTTGGTTACCGGTACCCCCGAGATGCTGGCTTGCCGGCGGCATTTGGAGGATCTGGCGCGGCAAGGTGAGGAAGGATTTCCGTGGGTGTTTGATGAGGAGAGGGCTGCGCGGATCTACCGGTGGTTTGAAAAGAATTGCCGGCATGTGGAAGGGCCGATGAGCGGGCAGTTCATTGAGCTGCTGCCGTTTCAGAAGTTTGACCTGGGGGTGATCTTTGGGTGGGTGCACAAGGATACTGGGTTGCGGCGGTTTCAGAAGGCTTATATACAGGAGGCAAGGAAGAACGCTAAGACGACGATCTTGAGCGGGGTAGCGCTTTATTTGATGGTGGGGGACCGGGAGGAGAGCCCGCGGGTTTATTGCGCGGCGGTGGATAAGGGGCAGGCGAGGATCCTTTATGAGGCTAGTATGGCGATGGCGCGTAAGAGCCCGGATATTAGCAAGCGGTTGCGGGTACGGGATTATAAGATCAGCCATATTACCAGGGGCGGGCAGTTGAGCGCGCTCAGTAAGGATACGAAGAATAAGGATGGGTTGAACCCGAGCGGCGCGATCATCGATGAGTACCATGCGCACCCTACCAGCGAGATCTATGACCTGCTGTGGAGCGCGTGGGGGCAGCGGGCACAGGCTTTGATGACGATCATCACGACGGCGGGGTTTGACGTGGAGAGCCCTTGCCACCGGGAGTATGAGTATTGCAAGAGCATTTTACGGCGTGAGCTGGAGAATGACCGGTATTTTGTGGTGATAAGGGAGTTGGACCCGGAGGATGATGAGAATGACCCGAAGGTGTGGATAAAGGCGAACCCATTGAGGGCGGCAACACCGGAAGGGGTGCAGAAGTTGCGCGAGCAGTGGGATGAGGCGATGACGAGCCGCGACCCAAGCAAGATACGCAATTGGCGGGTAAAGAACCTGAATGTGTGGGTGCATGGGAGTGACGCGAGTTATATGGGGGATTACTTGAAGGTTTGGGATGATTACGGAGTGAGCCGAGAGGATTTCGCGAAGTTGACGAGGGATAGGGTTTGCTTGGTAGGTATCGACCTTTCGAAGAGGATCGACTTGACGGGGGCGGGATTTGTGTTTGAGCTGGATGACGGGCGGTTTGCGATTTGCGCGCAGGGGTTTATGCCGACGGAGACGGTGCAGAAGCATGTTCAGACGGATAAGAAGGAGTACCGCGAGTGGATACGGGATGGCTGGGTGACGGCTACGGACGGGGCGGTGACTGATTACCGGATGATTCAGGCGTTCATCCAGGATAAGGAATTGGAGAATGGTTGGAAGGTGCATGAGATCTGTTTTGACCCGTATAACGCGACACACTTCGCGAGTAGTTTGGCGGATGACGGTTATACGTGTATTGAGATTCGGCAGGGGGTGCAAACGTTGAGCGAGCCGACAAAGTTGTTGCGGGAGTTGATGGCAGATGGGAAGATCGTGCACGATGGCAGCCCGGTGTTGAAGTGGTGCGTGGGGAACGCGGTGCAGATACAGGATAGTAATGAGAATATTAAAATCAGTAAGAAGTACGCGAATGATACGAAGCGGATCGATCTGTTGGCGGCGGTGATCAATGCTTTGGTGAGGATACAGAGTTTGAAGGACGCGAATTTATCGGGATTTGAGATTGGAGTATAGGATGACGTTGAGAGCAGGTAGTATTTTGCAGTTGAGTGGGTTGTATAAGGATAAGATGTGTGTGGCGGTGCTGGGTTGGGGGGCGGATTTCGCGGCTTACATACAGAGCCGAGAGGACCAGATCAGCGCTGAGTTGGTGGCCAGACATGGGGATAAGCTGAGTGAAGAAGTTGGCAGGGCTTTGTTCCCGGAATTGGTTGATTATGGGTATAGGTTGTAGGTTTGAGGTAAGTATGAATAGGGAGGTTTGATGGACATCAGGGTTTTGGGTGGGGTCGGTATGACCGAAGTGAACCGGTTGGAGGGGTTGCCGGCGGGGGTTTATCATCGGATGTTTTCTACTTTGGAGGAGGCTACTGAGTTGGCGAAGAAGACGGGGATGGATTTAGTGTATTCAGCGCCTCATCTTGGAGTTTATTTTGTGGAGGTAAAGGAATGACAAAGATTTATTTGGCGGTAGATGAGGATGGTGCTGAGATGGTTTTCGATGAAAAGCCTGTTCAGGAGAGAAAAATTTGGATAGGAAATGCTTATGTAGACCGATTTAGATCACATAATAATGCTATTCAACTTCCCAAAGGCACTATCGAGAAAATCATTGGTTATGAGATCACCTGGGCGGATGAACCCGTATTAGTGGTGGTGGAATGAGCTGTCTGTGTCCAGAACACATAAAGATAAGGTTGACCGAGTATGTTCAAACCCAAGCGGTACTCATTACGGAAAACACTATCGAAATTCACGGATACGTTGCGCACTTAGGGAACAATTAGCACACGGACAATTTGATCTTGCCGAAAGGATAACGTACCGTGAGTTTGGCTATATAGATAATTCTTATTTTGTACATTCCCGTGAAGTGTTTAGAGTATTTGCCAATGATGTTGAAGTGAAAAAGATATACACAACTTGGCAGGGTCTTAAATGGGAAATATTAAAACTTTACAAAAAAGATAGTGCAAAAATATATT
>CAIRYE010000233.1 GCA_903882765.1 uncultured Anaerolineae bacterium | reverse complement strand
CTTTTTTCATGGGGATATAACAACCTCAATTAACTCAATCGCTCTCGGAGCTTTCTTCGCGGTTCTGTTAGCCTATATTGATTTTCTTTTTTTCCAAACAAGCCAAATCTTTTTTCTTCTTTTAGGATGTAGAGGTATATTTCTCATCTATTCCTTGTTACTAATTCGTTCCATTAAGAGAAATCGAGAATCGCTAAGACCAAGTGGACTTGAGATCAGAGTATTGTTTTGGTTTCTAAATCTGTCTTTCCTCCTCTTATTGATCGATTACTGTCGTCCCACGTCCGATATACAAAACCAGACGATCTACGTCCTTATTATTTTTTGTTTTTATACCATTTTTCAAATACCGCTTCGCAGTCGGATGGTTCCCGCAATATTATTATCAATAGCGTACCTCCAAATTCTCATTTTCGTTAAAGACCCTATGTCGGTTCAATCGATCAATTTTCTCGTTCTATTACTGTTGATCACTCACGTTCTAGGATTCCAGATTGCGAAACAAACGATATCGTATCGCGCCGAACTTTTTTCTTTTTTTCAACAAAAGGAATCCGAACTCAATGAAATGGACCAGCTCGCCAAACACGATGGCCTAACCGGCTTGATCAATCGCCGCCATTTTTTTGAATTACTCAATAAGGAGTACCAAAGATTCATGCGCCTCCGCGAACCTTTTTGTATCCTTATTTTAGATATCGATGATTTTAAAAAAATCAATGACAAGTATGGGCATGCCGCTGGGGATGAGGTTCTGCGAAAAATATCCAAGGCATTGCTCGAAAATGCTCGCACGATGGATGTAGTAAGCCGCGTTGGCGGTGAAGAGTTTGCGGTTCTATGTCCGGGGCTAGACGTGAAAGATGCGTTTTCTATTGGGGAACGAACACGAATCATTTGTGAAAATGTATCATTGAAGGTCGATAAGAAACTCGTTTCTGTTACAACCAGCATCGGAATCACCGAAGTTCACCAAAGTGATAATGACATCGAAGGCATCATGCGCCGAGCGGATGTTGCCCTTTACTCCGCCAAATCAAACGGAAAAAACCAGGTTGTTATGAGCGAATTCAATTTGAAACCAAAATCCGGGAACGAATCGTACCAACTATTTGGGGGATAATTACAACCTGTTCCTTGTGGGTTTTCGAATTATTTGGTCGCTAATCCGGTCATCAAAAAGGCGATCACGCTAGTTGTATAACTGATCAACCCAATGACCAAAACGATCCCTGCCGCATGAAAACGTGCCGTGCGCTTGTTTCGCGCTCTGATCAAACGAAGCAATACCTGATCCGAGTCTTCATAGTTGATGCGAGTCACCCACGATAAACGCAATGGCCCAAAAAGCAAAATAAACGCGGACATCAATACAAAGATCAAGCCGACAATGATGGCATCCCGCGCCAAACCACTTGAGCGGGCAATTTGCGGTCCAGAAAAACCAGTGATCGTCAACGAAATCGTGACCAAACTCAGCAACATTTGCGATCGGCTCTGAAGAACATCCAACGAGCTGATCAGCCGGTTATAGAGCAAGTTATTTTGTTCATCCAAAACGAATGACTTTAAATTTGCCAGTTCTTCTTCGGGCATAAGCTTGTCTTCATCGGTGGTTAATTTATTGAAAATTTTTAACATTTTACCTAACCTCTACCAGAGTATTTTTGATAATTGTACCAGCCCTAAAAAAAGCGGTTTCAATAAGATTATTAACGTATAATTCCCCATCACTTATGGATGAAATCAAAAAGAACTACAAAGTACTTGCCGCTCTCTTGGCTGTTTATATTATTTGGGGTTCAACCTATTTAGGGATCAAATACGCGGTTGAAACAATACCTCCCTTCCTTCACGCAGCTCTAAGGTTTACGCTGTCTGGTGCTTTTTTGTTTGTCTGGCGAGTCTTAGCCCGCGACGCCATGCCAACAATGAAGCAATGGCGCTCTGCGGCGATCGTAGGTACGCTTTTACTAGTAGGTGGAAATGGCTTTATTTCCCTTTCTGAAACCAAAATTCCTAGCGGAGTAGCCGCCCTTATCGTCGCTTCGATGCCGATCTTTATGATCCTGGTCGACTTCGTTTTTTACCGCTCACATAAACCAACGCTCGTCCAAATAGTGGGATTGGTGATCGGGTTTGGCGGGGTTTTTTACCTGCTCAACCCGTGGGATACTGCAAAGGATATAACCCATTTTTCAGTCGGTTATAGTCTTCTAGCATTGCTCGCCTCCTTCTTGTGGTCGCTTGGTTCGGTGTATAGCCGGCAAGCCCCAAAACCAGATTCACTGTTGATGTACACCGGCATGCAAATGCTAATAGGCTCGTTCGGCTTGTTCGTGATGAGTTTTCTTTTCGGGGAGTACAACGGTTTTCATTTCGCCAACGTCAGCGCTTCGTCTTGGTGGGGTTTTACCTATCTTGTAACGGTTGGATCCTTGGTTGGTTTCACCTCCTACGCTTACTTACTCAAACACGCTTCCGTATCCCTCATTTCCACATACCCCTACGTAAACCCCATCGTAGCGATCATTTTGGGCAACCTAATGGCCGGCGAAAGCCTGACCAGCCGCATTTTGATCAGCGCGGCGATCATCATTTCCTCGATCATATTGATCAACTGGCAGAAGAAAAAGTAATTTTTGTACCAACAAAAAAAGCGGCAACCTTGATGTGGAATTCACAGAAAGGTTGTCGCTTTTTGTTTAAACTGGATCGATTTTTTTCAGACTAGCAATCGTAGTAAAGCATAAATTCGTACGGAGTTGGCCGTAATCTCACCGGATCCACTTCGGTTTTTCGTTTGTACGAAATGTAAGCCTCAAGCAGATCAGAGGTGAACACATCACCCTTCAAGAGGAATTCATTATCTTGTTCCAACGCGAATAAGACAGCATCGAGAGAACCTGGCACTTGTTTGATGTGGCGAGCTTCGTCGGCGGGCAATTCGTAAAGATCCTTATCCTGTGGTTCGCCCGGATCGATCCGGTTTTGGATACCATCCAAACCAGCCATCAAAATTGCCGCGTAACAAAGATAAGGGTTGCTGGAGGCATCGGGAGCACGGAATTCAACACGTTTTGCTTTAGCGTTTTTCGTCACCGGAATACGGCAGATAGCTGAACGGTTACGTTGTGAATACGCTAAATTTACGGGTGCTTCAAAGCCTGGAACAAGGCGTCGGAAGGAATTGGTTGTTGGGGAAGTTAAAGCTAATAACGCCGGCGCGTGTTTGAGGATGCCGCCGATGAAGTACTTAGCGGTATCAGACAAGCCAGCATAACCAGAAGCGTCAAAGAAGATGTTCTTATCACCCTTCCACAAAGAAAAGTGAACATGCATACCAGAACCATTATCGCCAAAAAGGGGCTTAGGCATAAAGGTAACGGTCTTACCATTGCGTCGAGCTACATTTTTGGCGATGTATTTGTACAACAAGGTGTTGTCCGCCATTTTCGTCATTGTATCAAAGCGCATACCAAGTTCTGTTTGGCCAGCGGTTGCTACTTCATGATGATGGATCTCCATCTGAACGCCAGCTTCGATCAAGGTAAGCATGATCTGGCTGCGAACATCCTGTAGGGTATCGGTAGGTGGAACGGGAAAATAACCGCGCTTTGGCTGGATCTGACCACCGAAGTTTTGAGCATCCGCTTTACCGCTATTCCACCAACCCTCATCACTATCGATGTGGTAAAAAGATTCCTGCGTGCCGCTGCCATAACGCACATTGTCAAAAATGAAAAATTCAGCTTCAGGGCCAACAAATACAGTATCAGCAATGCCGGTTTGTTTTAAATAAGCTTCAGCTTTTTTGGCAACATAGCGAGGATCACGGCTGTAGTGCTGCATGGTGATCGGGTCAAGAACATCGCAGGTGATCACCAAGGTTGGGATATTCGCGACGGGGTCAATAAAAGCGGTTTCAGGATCCGGCATCAACAACATGTCTGATTCATGAATTTCGACGAAGCCGCGAATGGAGGAACCATCAAACGGAATACCTTCCACAAAAAAATCTTGGGTGAGCCTCGAAACGGGGATGGTAAAGTGCTGCCACATTCCGGGAAGATCCGTGAAACGGATATCCACCATCTTCATCCCTTTTGCCATTTCAATTACATCTTTTGCGCTTTTTGCCATTCCTGATCTCCTTAATACTATAAATAAGTTTTAGATTATATCAATAGCTGCCCAAAAACAGAAAAGAATTGCGCGTTTTGTTCGAACAGATACTAACTAAAATTGACCATTTTCAAATTTCTAGCTCACGGAACTATTAGCGGTGAGTAAGTTCCACTGATGATCGCGCCATCCACCAAAATCGCGGATGTTAGTTTCCAGCCGCTAAGTTGGATCTCTAAACTATCTTCGTAGTTCGTAATAAATTGATCCGCCGCTTGCCCGTACTCCACCACCGTCAATCGCTGCCTTTGTTCGGCCGTAAGTATCTTGAGATTTTCCGATAAGTAGTACGGATTTTTTGCGGTGACCGTAATGTGTTCTGATGTATTCTCCGCGAGGATGTTTTCAAGTGCTTGCCGGTACGAAAGGCCCCAATAGTCCATCAAGAAATTGTTCCTAGCGACGTTCAATGTTGGACCAGCCAGAAAATTGTAATACGTAAATTGATAAGGATGGCTCTTCACCATAAAATTGCCAACACTAAAGAATTGAAACGCGACCAGTGCGAAAACCAATCCCGATAAGAAACCACTCCGCCCCTTTATCTCACCGACCTTCTCGACCATCGACGAAAACCCAGAAACCATGATCATAACGAAAGCCGGATAGAGAAAGAAAATATGTCGCCAGCCATTATAGACCACCGGTTGGCCGATCAATAACGCGACCACCGGCAACAGTAAGCTGGTCAAGATCATTGCCTTGTTAATATTGAACTTGTTTTCCACACGGAATTGTTTTGCAGATTGCCAAGCCAAGCTAATTGAACCAAATACAAAAAACATCGTGTACAGCAAAGGAGTCGTCACCAAAAAGTACAAAGGCAAGTAATACCAAGGAATGGTAGACGCGGTGATCATTTTCCCTAAAAATAGTTCAGCGTTTGGCCAAACCAATAGATCTAGGGAAAACATGGTCAACAATTCATGAAAAGGGT
>CAIRYE010000232.1 GCA_903882765.1 uncultured Anaerolineae bacterium | reverse complement strand
GTCATCCCCGGAGATGGCAATGCTCTTGGATCGATCGAGAGCAGCAGGAATTTGCTCGGAAAAAAAGAAATTTGGGCCATCCGGAAACTCCCAATCAGTGTTCCCTTGGTAATACCATACCGTACCCCCCACAGCATCCAATACATATAGGGCATGATCGAAGGCAGCCACTGAGGTGATCTGCTTAATTCCTTGATCCGGAATGACCAAAGACCCTACCGCCGGCTCACTTCCTGGCGAGCAATAAAGCAAATGGGCGTTTTCATCGATCGCCATTAGGGTAGCTGAGTTGTTGGTGGAGCGAACCAAAGGAATTATCTCGACCAGTCTGCTGACATCTGTAGAACTGCCATCATCATTACTATAGGTACCCGCACCGCACTTGAAACTTTGATCTATGTCATAGGTTGAGCCGTTGTAACTAGCCCTAACCACCTTATTTGCCACGGCATCTAGGAAATATAGGTCGTTATCGCTTGCCACCATTTTTTGAATATTCTGGGGAGAGGAGATAGCCAAACTCATGGCGGGAACATAGTTTACCCGAATGATCTTGTTGATCTGATCGAGTTGGGATTGCGCCATTTCCTTAAGACCGGTAGCCTCGGCATCCAATTCGGATGAGCTCAACTCAGCCTTCTCGATCCAGCTCAAGGCAGATTGCCAATCCACCCTTCTCACTTCTTCATTCACCTCTAAATTCGCTTTGGAAATATCCTCTTTGGCATGTTCAATATAAACCGAATACTTGGCATCGTAACCAATGTTGGAATAAAACACCTGGGCGATGACGAATACCAAAATGGGCAGGAAAATAGCGATCGCCATACCGGTCCGCTTCGATGCCAGCTGGATCGGCTGATCTAATTCACCGGTTGGAACCATTCTAAATAAAACAGATTCGATCTGCCCCACAATTTTTTCTTTTAGTGAGCGAGCTTTTTGAAATACACCAAGCACCGAGACGGCGATCTCTGTAGTATTAGGCGAATCACTTGTTCTGCGTCGTTTTTTGCGGATTCCAACTTCAGCGGATCGATTACCTGAACGCGAAGTCGGCTTCACCGATTCCGTGCTGGTTGGATCTCCCGATTCCGATGGCTCCTCCCTTACTCCAATTTCTTGGTAGGGAGGTTGCGCAACAGTGGGTTGGGTGGAATCGCCGTAGTTGAGCAGCAAGCCAACAACATTTTCGCTGGTAACACCTAATAATCTTCTTTTAATATTATCTAATGCCGTACCTGGCCGGAAACTTGCTACCGCTTGTTCCCATTCTTTTGGCTGCTCTACAGTTGCCAAGAAGGTATCGCCTTCTTCTAGTTTTGCCTGCGCGAAATACATTTTGGGTGTCGGCGAGATCCCTAAACCCTTGCCGGCTAAGTTCTGATCATAAAAAGTTCTCGTCTCCGAGCCAAGTTGGTGTACTATCGTTGGGCCAGACTGTACAATATAGAGGAGGTTGCCCCGTAAATTACACAGCACTAAACATCCAAAGCGATAATTGCCTTTACTGGTTGAACGCATATTCTCATCAACCAAATAGGTGTTAAATTTTTCAACGACCAATTTTAGGGCAAAGGTCAACGACCCTGGGGAGTTATAAAAAGTATTAGAAAGATCTTTTGCTAAGGGTTCGGGAGAAATCGTATCAGGCGAGGCATTGCCACTGAACATCATATAGATCAGTAAATTGTCTTGCTCACGGCCTCGCTCAACATTTTTTGGGGGATCGAACACAAAAACATAGGAACTTGGATCAGTTTCCTTGCCATTCTCACGCTGAAAATTTAAAAACTGTATCTCAAATGGTTTCATATGTTTTTCTAAGATTATACTGGTAAAATTTTTTTGGAAAAAACCTTAATATGAATTTATTATCACACAATAGTTTTGAAAAAATGGCTGATATTTCAGCCGAGTGGAACAATCTGCTCACCAAATCAATTACCAACTCCCCTTTCCTCCGGTTTGAATTTCAAAAAACCTGGTGGCAGCATAAGGGTGGAGGTGAATGGGAAGACACCTCTGAGTTGTTTGTTATCGAAGTTAGAGATGGAAATGAACTACTTGGGATCGCCCCCTTCTTTCTTTCTGGTGGATCGCCAAACACGCTAGCTCTGGTTGGAAGCACTGAAATATGCGATGTGCTCGATATCATCGTTGAACCAGAGAACCACGAACGGGTTCTGAAAGCAGTTTTGGGCTTTGTTGAACAAGAACTTGGTTCGAAGTTTAGCCGATACCTATTAATAAACATACCGGTCGCTTCACCTACCCTTGCTGTTACTCAGGAATTTTTTAAGGATAAAGCGAGCAGTGTGGAGTTAGAGAAATACCAGCCAAGCCCATATATTCCACTCTCCACTGATTTTGAGAGCTACCTTTCGGGCATCGATAAGAAGCAAAGGCACGAAGTTCGGCGAAAAATCCGCCGGGCAGAAGAAAGCGAGCGAGGGGTTCGCTGGTATTTTATTGAAACAAAAGAAACGCTTGACCAGGGCATTGATTCATTTTTTGCCCTCATGGTTGGCGATCCCGGCAAGGAATCTTTTCTTACGCCAAAAATGCGTGAACAGATGATCGCGATCGTGGAAACAGCCTATGACGCTGGTACCCTAAAATTCGCCTTCTTAGAGATCGATGGCCAAGTGGCGGCAAGTTACCTTAATTTTGATTACAACAATAAGCTCTGGGTCTACAACTCGGGGTATGACCGTAAGTTCAACGAACTTTCAGCCGGTTGGGTGCTCTTAGGGTATTTGATCGAATGGGCTGCCAATAATCACCGTACAGAATTTGATTTTATGCGCGGGGATGAAGATTATAAATTCAAATTCGGCGGCATTGATCGGCCCGTAATGAAATTGACCATCTCACGCTAAGCCTGCTGATACATTATCTTCATTTACGGTATCATTATTAAGAACAAGGTAAACATCTCTTTGGAGGAAAAATGCAGATCGACATCACAGAGCAAATGCTTGAACTTATCAGACTAACATCCACTAACCTTCCACCCGACGTGGAAGAGAAGATCCTTGAAGCTCGCGAGCGAGAAACAGAGGGGTCGGCAGCCAAGGGTGCGTTCGATACCATTCTCAAGAATGTAGCCTTGTCTCGAAAACAATCCACTCCCATCTGCCAAGATACCGGCACACCCATCTTTTATGTTTATTATCCTGAAGGGTGGAGTACGATAAAGCTGAGAGCGCAGATTCGCAACGCGATGGTGGAAGCCACCAAGAAAAACTATATGCGCCCCAACGCGGTAGACGCTGTGTACGATAAAAACAGCGGCAACAACCTTGGGGGCGATGATTTCCCCTCTATTCATTTTGAAGAGGTGGAAGGAAGCACATTGACCATCGAACTAATGCTCAAAGGTGGTGGGTGCGAGAACGTTGGCGCGCAATACTCCCTTCCCGACAGCAGGCTTGGCGCTGGAAGGGATTTGGCTGGCGTACGTAAGGTGGTGCTCGATGCTGTGCAAAAAGCCCAAGGTCAGGGATGCGCACCTGGAATTCTCGGAGTAGCCATTGGCGGCGACCGCGGCACATCCTATGCCAAATCTAAAGAAGTCCTTTACGACAAACTCGGCACTCGCAACGCTGACGAAAAACTAGCCGCACTCGAAGAACGTCTTACCGACGAAGCAAATACCCTCGGCATTGGTCCTATGGGCTTTGGCGGTAAAACCACCGTTATCGACACCAAAATTGTCGGTCTTCATCGCTTGCCGGCTTCTTTTTATGTTTCTGTTTCCTATATGTGTTGGGCTTACCGACGCCGGAAATTAGTGATCGATGGAAATTCGATCACATACTCTTGATCGAATCTTCTTTAAGCTATTGGAGCCACCCATGAAAAAATTAACTCTTCCGATCTCAGATGAAACCATAAAAGATCTGCATGTTGGCGACCCCGTTTTGCTCAGCGGTGTTATGGTAACCGGGCGAGACGCCGCTCACAAATGGATGATCGAAACGTTCATTAAAAAAACCAAACCCGCTTCCGCTGAAGATCTGGTGGCTTATGAGGATCTAAAGAAATTGCTGAACGGGTCCGTCATTTATCACTGCGGCCCGGTAGTTTCGGGCTTAGAAACAAAAGAATATAAATTTGTAGCAGCTGGGCCAACCACTTCCATACGCGAGGAACCTTACCAAGCGGATGTTATGCAGCATTTCAATATCAAAGGCGTCATTGGCAAAGGCGGAATGGGGAAGAAGACCCTTGAAGGCTGCCAAAAAACTCCTGGCGTTTATTTCCACGCTATTGGCGGCGCCGCGAGTTTTATCGCCCAATCGGTTACCAAAGTATTAGGTGTCTACAAATATGATTTCGGCGTGCCCGAAGCCCTATGGGTGATCGAGGTTAAGGATTTCCCGGTGGTTGTAACAATGGATTCACACGGTCAATCGCAACATGAAGTGATCGAAAACAATTCGCGAAAAGTACTGGACGAACTCTTAGCAAAACCGTTCTAACCTTTCATAATGTAGTTAGTAAGTAAGTTGGAGTAAATAATGGAATTTCGAAAATACACAAATCGCCGCTATCTGGATCAGATCGAAAAAAAAGTGGTCGTTTTTGACGGAGCAATGGGCACCAGCCTTCAGCTGCAACAACTCACCGCTGATCATTTTGGCGGAGAAGCCCTGAATGGATGTAACGATTTCCTCGTTATTTCCTACCCACAAGCTGTTGAAATTGTTCATCGATCTTTTCTTGATGTTGGCGTTGATGTGATCGAAACAGATACTTTTCGCTCAAATCGCCTCACTTTAAGGGAATATGGGCTGAGTGAACGTGTTCTCGAAATCAATAAAACCGCGGCGGTCTTAGCAAAAAAACTAACCGATGAATACAGTGCCAAAACCGGTCAGCCTCGCTTTGTAGCCGGCTCGGTTGGACCAACTGGCAAGCTGCCTTCCGCTGATGATCCGGAACTATCAAACATCGGATTCGATGAATTGTTAGATATTTTCCGTGAACAAGCGATCGGTCTTATTAGCGGCGGGGTTGATTTCATCATTATTGAAACTTCTCAAGATATTCTCGAAGTAAAGGCGGCCATACAAGGTTGCCAAAAAGCCTTTGAACAAACCGGCGTCTACCTCCCCATCCAAGCTCAGGTAACGTTAGATACCTCTGGTAGAATGCTGCTCGGTACCGATGTCGCCACCGCGCTAACCATCCTCGAGGGGCTCCCCATCGATGTGATCGGCCTCAACTGTTCTACCGGCCCAGACCACATGCGCGAACCAATTCGCATTCTCGGGGAACAATCCTCCCTGCCTGTTTCCTGCATCCCCAACGCCGGACTTCCCTTAAATGTGGATGGCCAGGCGGTTTACCCCTTGGAACCAGAACCCTTTGCCAACGCCCTGATCGAATTCATTGATAAATACAATATCTCTGTTGTTGGTGGTTGCTGCGGAACCACACCGAAACACCTGCAGACCCTTGTATCCAAGCTAAATAATCGGCAACATCCACCTAGGCCCGCTTCACCACTCGCCCGATTATCGTCTTCCATTTCTGCTACCACTATGAAGCAAGAGCCTGCGCCATTGCTGATCGGGGACCGTTGCAACGCTCAGGGAAGCCGAAAATTCAAACGATTTCTACTTGAAGAAGATTACGACTCCATCTTAGAGATCGCCCGTGACCAAGTGAACTTTGGCGCACATGCCTTGGATATTTCGTGCGCGGTCACTGAACGACCCGATGAACTCGAATTAATGCGAAAAACCGTTAAGAAACTCACGATGGGTGTTGAAGTTCCACTTGTGATCGATACAACCGAGCTGGATGTTCTAGAAGTTGCCTTAAAAACAGCCCCAGGACGTTGCCTTATCAACTCCACCCACCTTGAGGCTGGCCGCGATAAAGCGGACAAGATCTTTAACCTTGCCAAGCAGCACAACGCCGCGGTCATCGTACTTACCATCGATGAAAAAGGTATGGCGAAAACAGCCGCCACTAAACTTGAAGTAGCAAAACGAATCTATGATATCGCGATCAACGAACACGGTCTAAACCCCTGGGATCTTGTGTATGATGACCTTACCTTTACCTTAGCCACGGGCGACGCTGAATTTTCTGATTCGGCTATGGAAACCATTGAAGGGATCAAACTGATCAAGCAGAATCTACCTGGTGTTTTCACGTCGCTGGGTGTTTCCAACCTTTCCTTT
>CAIRYE010000231.1 GCA_903882765.1 uncultured Anaerolineae bacterium | reverse complement strand
CAATAACGCAAAGGAAGGGCAAGGGTTGGGGGAAGGGTAGGGTATTTGCATACCGCTTTGTTTTGAGATTTAAGGCAGAGATGTGCACTTGGAATATAAGTTTAGGATTGATGTGGTTTGTGTTGTTTTTGTGAAAGTGGTTTGGAACGTTGAGATTTGGTATTTAAGGTGCATCCGGTCGGGTCGGGCAGACTGGACCGGCTCGAGCGGGAGAAATTATTAATGAATCGGATTTATGGGTTTACACTTATAAAAATTGTTCTTCAAAGAATCTAAAACCCTATTCAATTCGACTGGAAAATGATAAATGATAAAGACCACAAATTCTATCGATACAATTCCTGATAAAGATATGCAGTTATTGAGGCAGTTCGCTCGTGCTTGGTCGTTGAATGAAGCGCGGCCGCGCCCAAAGAAGGCTACGCTAAACCATTGGAATACTTTGATCGCCACTTGGATTGAAGATGACAGTTTGCCGCTGTTCATAAGAAAAGGTTCTTTACGCCGTGGGCAAAATTATGAGCATTCAACGGGAAGGTTCCTTATTCCAGTAGATAATAGCCCCGCGCAATGGGCTTTTTCGCTGGCATTATTGGGTGAAAATCCTACTATTCAGGATATCCGAAGTAAATTAGCCAATGACCAAATACCGATCGCGATGATCTTGAAGACCGAGGAAAAGAAGTTCGCGCACCTTAAATGTACTCTCACAAGCCCTGCCAATTTGAATTCAAAAGGTTGGAAGCTTGGGCATATTGAAGGTGTTGGATTAAGCGACCGGACGCCAATTACAGAACAACCTATTGAAAACCTCAAGCAACACTTCGTAAAATTGATGTCCCCTAGCAATATGTTCTTGATGCCGCTTGAATTGGCTGGGTTAGCCGAGATCCCGATGGTGGTTGAAGAAATGAGAAAGATAGCAACATTAGACTAATTTTGACATTTTCTTGACACTGCTAACCCTAACCTAATGCGGTGCAGGTATTACGGGTTAGCAGCAAAAGGTTACTTGTAAAAAGTATCTGCAACTCGTATCTAATTATTCCTCGGACTCGATGATTTTGAAAATTTCCTTTATTTGTTCGATCAGGTCATCTACTACTTCTGATTTTTCAGCGGCGGTTTTTGGGTACAGCGGCAAGATGATATTGTTTTTATCACTGAAGCATTTCGGGGGCGATTGTAATTCTAGCAATCTCAGTTTTTGTTTTCCCTCGTAATCAAAAGTCCAATCCTTTTGTTTGGCGGACCGGAGAGTTAGCCATAAGGGAGTCCCACCATATTTGATCCAATACAATAAGCTAAAGCGGATAGAACACCCTTTTTCTCTCATAAGGATATATCTCAGATACCCTTCACGGCTACCGGCGGCGGTAAGATTTTTGGTTGAACCAAATTTTTGGGCCACTAACTTGTTGGTTACTTCATCGATCAGGTCGTAATAGCTGTTGACCCGACGGCCGATTGTTTCGGATAACTCTTCTGGATTTATTGGCAAAAATCCGGAAGTGTCCATTTGATCGGCTAAGCCTAAAAGCTGATTTACGTTTTCGACCATGGATGTTTCGCCGACATCAAGCAGCGCGGTTTGAATTCGCTGTAATATCGCCTTCCAACTGATTAAGGCGAGGAATTGTTGATCAGTAAACACGGTGGCTGAAATAATATGCTCGCTGTGCTGTAGTGTGGATTGAATGTTGATTTGGGCGGCGTTGCACCTTCGCAGAATCTCTGGCCATAGAGTAGAAAATCGCACAGATGGCGCGATAAAGATTAGGCCTTTGGCGTCTTTGGTACTCATTCGGTTCAGGTATGTTACTGGTTGGTTTTCGGTGAGCCCTGCCCAAAATTTGGCTTCAAAATAATAAACTGGTTTATCGAAGGGGGTTGAGGCAATTAGATCAGGGATACCTGAATCATGGTGATCGTGGTCTTGGGTTTCGTAGACCAGATCTTGGGGTGGTAGACCACCGATCTGTTCGAGCAGCTGGGCTAAGGCGTTTCGAGCTGTTACCGATCGCTGAAGAATAAATTTTAAGGATTCGGTGGCAAGGTTTTCTGGGCTGGTTGAGAAACGTGAAGCTAACGCTCCGAAAAGTGTATCGGTCATGATGAACTCCCAATGTTTGGTTAAATTTTGAGAATGGCTGGAAAGCACCCTGCCCCCCTCGTTTATTAATTGTATAATTAAACTGTTAAATTAGGTAAACACAAATTAGCAGGGAAAATGAAAGAAAAGTATCAGTGACCATTAATATGAGCAAGGAACAACCTGTCGCGCAAGTGAAATCGAAGAAGCGGGTGGCGGACCACGGCGAGGTGTTTACTTCGAAGCGTGAGGTGGACGCTATGCTGGACCTGGTGAAGCAGGAGACGGAGCGGATCGATTCGCGCTTTTTAGAGCCGGCCTGCGGGAATGGAAATTTTTTGGTGGAGATCTTACGGCGCAAGCTGTTGGTTGTGACGAAGGACTACCGCAAAAGCCCGGCGGATTGGGAGAAGTACGCCATCGTGGCGCTCACCAGCCTGTATGGGGTGGAACTACTACAGGATAATGTGGAGGAATGCCAGCAACGCTTGTTTGTGATCTTCGTTGATGAGTATTCGAAATACTGCAAAAAAGAGTTCAGCGCGGATTGCGTCCAGGCCGCCAGGTATATATTGCGTCGGAACATCCTGT
>CAIRYE010000230.1 GCA_903882765.1 uncultured Anaerolineae bacterium | reverse complement strand
ATTTGAAAGGATCTGCCCCTAGTACGAGAGGACCGGGGTGGACAGACCTCTGGTGTGCCAGTTGTCGTGCCAACGGCATCGCTGGGTAGCTATGTCTGGCAGAGATAACCGCTGAAAGCATCTAAGTGGGAAACTCGCCTTAAGATAAGATCCCTCATGGAGAAATCCAGTAAGATCGCAGGAAGACTACCTGCTATATAGGCATCAGGTGTAAGCATAGTAATGTGTTTAGCTAAGGTGTACTAATGATCGAGGACTGATCTGTGTGGTGCAGAGAACTTGTTACTTCTTTCTGGTATAATAAATATCGCTATTCTGTTGTAACCAAAACCGTGAATTAAGTTTCTTGGTGATTTGAGCGACGAGGGTCCACCCGGTCCCATACCGAACCCGGAAGTTAAGCTCGTCAGCGCCGATGGTACTTGGAGGGCAGCCTCCTGGGAGAGTAGGTCATCGCCAAGAAACTTTTTCTTTTTAATCCCCTACATTTTCGCTATTATTCCTTCCTCATCCCCGCTATTTGCCAGGGGTTGCACTCGATATGGTTTTATAGTAAAATCTATAGGTCATAACATATTTGCTGTCTTGGATCGGGTAACCCTTCTCGGAGTGAAATAGTACAATTTTTATCCTGGTGGTAATTTCTGAATTGTGTGCTAAGTCTCGGCGAATGTTATGAATGTCGAGATTTTTTATTCCCCTTTAGATGGGAGGTGATTTGCGTGGCAATCGTAGTATTACGTTCAAATGAGTCGCAGGAATCCTTGCTCAAACGCTTCCGTAAAAAGATCGTTAAGAGTGGTGTATTAAGCACTGTTCGCCGCAAGCGATGGTTCATTTCTAAAAGTGAACAGCGACGTATGGAAGATAAAAAAGCAATTCGCCGTCTAAAGAGGCGAAACGTTAAGGTCATTGAATAATGACCGGAGGTGTGTATGGCTAAAGAAGAAGATATCCTTGTTGTAGAAGGTTTGGTAGTGGAAGCACTGCCAGGAACCCAGTTCAAAGTTAAATTAGATAACGGTCACGTTATCCTTGCGTACCTTTCCGGAAAAATGCGTAAGTTTTATATTCGTATTTTGCTTGGCGATCGCGTTAAAGTTGAAATGTCTCCGTATGACCTCACCAAAGGTAGAATCTCTTATCGCGCTAAGAAAACCGCTAGTGGCGTTGTCTTTTTCGATAAATAAATCCGTACACTTTCAATTGTCAATAAATACCCCAGAAAATAACCTTTCTGGGGTATTTTTATTTTAATTTCTTGTTGTACAATGATTTGAAATGAAGTGAAATGTAATGAAAGGAAACGACGCGACATGAAAAAAAATATCATCTTTCTTCCCCTTGTATTATTTATTGTTCTCTCAAGTGCTTGTACAATTCCATTCAATCTCCTCTCGTCTGACCCAACACCAGATATTCAGGCCATCCAAGCAGCCGCTGAACAAACGGTCGTTGCTAAATTGACCCAAGACGCCGCAAATAATCCAACTGCCATCCCCGCCACAAATACCCCTGAGCCATCTCAAACGGTAGCGCTGATCGCGACCATACCACCAACAGCGGTTGGTCCAACCGCTACACCGCTTTCCGCTTGTGATTCAGCGGAATTTGTTACTGATATTACGATACCTGATGGAACTAATTTTTCCGCGGGCGATACCTTCGTAAAAACATGGCGAATTAGGAATGTAGGTTCCTGCCCATGGAATTCAACGTATTCCTTAGTTTTTGATACCGGCGACTCCTTGAATGGCTTGGCGAACATTGCCTTTCCAGTAGCGGTAGTAAACCCCGGTGGTTACGTTGATCTTTCGGTCCAATTAAAAGCTCCAGCTTCGGGTGGTCATTACACCGGCTATTGGGGTATCAAAAATAACGCGGGTGCTTGGGTGCCGGTCATTGGCGGCTCAAATGGCAGGTCTTTCTATGTAGATATCACAGTCGGCTCAGCTGCTACCCCTGTTAGCGCAGATTTTGCTGTAACCAAGGTTACCTTCTCGGTTACCCGTGTCGGTACCTGCGCTGATGGCAAATATGTTGTCGTAGCAAACGTTAAAGCAAATAAAGCTGGAACTGTTAATTATCATTGGGTGAGAAGCGATTCCGCTAGTACCCCGAATCAATCTGTTACATTTGGGGCTGCGGGTACAAAGCAGATCACCACCGAGTGGACCACATCTTGGTCTGGCTTGTGGTTAAAACTATATATTGACTCACCAAATGATGAGCAATTTGGAACAGCTAACCTAAACTGCCCATAACAATATCCGCCGATCTCTTCATTATTGGCACATATCTCTACTATTTGTGATCAAACAAACGCCACTTCTTGTGATAATAAGCAGGAAGTGGTTTTTGCGTTTCCGCCTTTGATGTAAAATGGTGTTAAGAAGAGGAACACTGAATGAAGAATCCAAAATTTACTGTAATCGCTGTCATCATTTCGCTAATGATGACAGCCTGCGCGGCTCTCCTTGGGATGGAAGGCGCACCGACCCTTAGCCCAGACGCGATCTATACTGCGGCAGCGGAAACGGTCGTGGTTCGACTAACCGAGGGGGTTGAAGT
>CAIRYE010000229.1 GCA_903882765.1 uncultured Anaerolineae bacterium | reverse complement strand
TCATAAAATTACCTCCTATATTGATAAATATGAATCAACACATTATCAATTATGGTCTATTTTTCCCCTTAGTCGCAAGTAGAAATATCGAAAAGGTAACGGCCATCGATCAAATTACCTTTTTCAATTACTTCGATCTTATCCACTTGCTGCATGCAATCGCCCTTGATAACGCTTTTGTATTTAAGAAGGTATCTAAGATCTGAGTAAAAATAGTCATACCCAGCCTGATGGATCAAAATAGGATCTGGTTTTTTGTTTAATTTATTCCACGCTGGTAAGGTTTCCCCCATCGTTTTAGAAGAGCGGATCGGTCTGCCAAAAATGGTAGCAGAACGTGGGTAAACGTGGTCAAAAACCATCGTATTTGGTCGAAGAGTATCCCAGTTGCGCTGGAACATTTGTCCGTCAAGATTGTTGAGGAAGATAGCGTAAACCGGTTGGGTCATGGCGGCCATCTGAACTCCAAAAAGAGCGACACCGCTAAATACAGTTATTACGCCCCACCCAAATACAGCAAGCTTTACATCCTCGCCGTATTTTTTTACCCATAACCACACAAGCGGTACAGCTAAAATTTTAACGACGCTAAGAAAATGAGCTTGCATTCTAGAAATGGCGGTTGGGCCGGCGTTACCAGTGTACTGAAAAAAGATCATGAACAAACTGACAAACAGGCTCATGATCCAGGCAGATTCAAGCCATTCATTCTTTTTAATCGATGAGGGTATTTCCTTGATCACTAACGGTAAAGCAAAAATCACCAATCCAGTTTCACCAAGAATTGGTAACCAATGATACGGATTGAGTAAAGATAGGTTCCCTAAATGGGATGAAAGGATCGTGGGTAAGGAAAGGATAAAGCTGACCTTAAAATAGGTATCCGCAGGGGAGGCAACGCTTTTTTTGAAGAATCCAAAAAATATCTCACTCAGCATACCACCTTGAACCAAGGCGAAAATACCAGCGACCACAAACACTGCTAACCATGATAGAAAACCACGATCGGCAAAGAGGAGCTTTATCGAGCGATGGTTGATCGCCCAATAAGCTGCGGATAAAACGAAACCGACATAGAGAAAGGCGAAGGTCACTTCGTTCGCCAGAGCTACAGAACTTAGTAAAACAACAAATGGAAGCCACGAAATGAATGTGGGTTTCCGGATGCCAGCCAGCAACAGAAGTAAAAGGACGATCATGATAGCGCTGGTACCCCACCCGTTATGGAACATACTAAACGATGGATCCAAACCAGAGCTATACATAAAAGGTATTGGCAAAGGACCTTCGCCTTCGATCTTCCACGTCTTCAAAATTGCTGTTACAAAATTCGGTCCCGAATCAGCACCGGTTCCGATCAACGTGATACTTGATGAAATATTGCGTAATAAGGACGCGGGAATAAGAAGAGAGATCCATCTCGCGCCACCCGCGAACAAGATGACGATCATTGAAAAAGTTTGGGCAAAACGATTTTTTGTTATCCGGTAGGCTAAAAAACCACCCAAAAATATCGTTAGGGCGAGTGTTAGACCGCGCGCAAAATCCAGAGCTGTCCATGGCCCTGCGCCGGTTATCCGAACAAGGACGGAGCCAACGAGGAGTAAGAAATAGTGATACCCGAACATCAAATCGGGATTAAAGGCAAAGTGAGGTGGAATATCCCCTGTGGCCATAATGGATACCGGGGGAAGATTCTGATGGTCGTCAAAAAAACCGAAACCTCGGCCGATCAAGGTAAAACAAAGTACCACTACCGAAAAAATCAGTACCTGAAAAATCGGGAACTTGCTAAAACTTGGTCTTTTTATCTGTAGCGGTAACGAGACGATCAGCCCAATAAGGATCACTAAACCAGCCGAAGCCCAAAAAGCAAAGGTTGTTGGAAGTAATCTACCCAGCCAGTTGGATACCCACGTATTAAGAACCAAACCGAGGCCAAGGCTGATAAGAGGCGCTTCTTCATTAGGTATCTTAAAATGCTTTTGAATGAGAAGATACCCGCCAATACCCCAAAGCAGAATTAGGAGGTACAAACTAAAAACATTTAACTCGGTCAATAAATACATTCTAAATACTCACTTTTTTGTACAGATAAGGAATATTTGTTCATATTTGTCAACGATCATGTCGAGAGAAAAGAATTGGGCGTATTCCAGACTTTTGGTTTTTGCGTGTGTTAGTTCATTTCGATCGGAGATGTACAGGCTTAGCAACCTTGTCAGTTCGTCAATATCACCGACCTCAAATAGATCGCCATTTTCACCCCTCCACACTAACTCAGGATTGCCGCCGGCGTTGCTAAGAACCATGACCAAGCCCATACTTAATGCCTGAACACCAACCACGGATAATCCCTCCGAACTGGAGGGCAGCACCAATAGGTCGTTGTCGCAAAACGCCTCTAATACTTCTTCTGGGGTCACCCACCCAACTAAATTGAATTTCTCATCCATATTTTTAGAGGATATCATGGCTTTTGTCTTTTCAAATAACGGGCCATCTCCCAACATATTGCATTTCCAGTTTAAGGCTTTCATTCGGCTGAGGGCTTCAATTAGATGTTCGGGATTCTTTTGGTCAGTAAACCTGCCCGCGAAGATCAGCTGAACCGGATCCAAATCCGAAGGTGGCTGTAATCGTTTTGGAAGGTTTAGCAGGTCAACTCCATTATGGATAACATCGATCGGCACATTGTAATGTTTTAGAGCTAATTGTTTCGTGAATTCACTAACCGCAACCACCCTGCTGGCGTTTTTATAGATGGGGTGAGTAAATGGGTATATCCAATGAAACCATTCGTCGGTCTTTGAGGGTACAGCTCCCGGGACGTCGCCAAGGTGAACGGTTAACACGTAAGGGATTCGAAAAATACCAGAAAGGCACATCGCTACAGCGCCAGCCGGCACGGCAAAGTGAGCGTGGATAAGGTCTGGTTTCCATTGTTTGATGATGCGGACGCCCCGGAAGAAACTTGCTATGTTGAATAATGCCATATCCAAAAAACCAGCTTTATACGCTGATTTTCGCATAGTACCTACCCGATCGATCTTAATGGAAGGGTTGGATACATCTTCTTGAACTCCGTCGATGGTAGTAGTAATGATGTGAAGTTGATGCCCATGCCGCGCAAACCCAAATGAAAGGTCCTGTGCAACCTTCCCGCCCCCACCGCCCACAGGCGGATATTCATGGATAAGCACGAGTATTTTCATTGTTCCAAATCCGTGTTAGACGGATCGTCTTGTGGAATCAAGGTTGTGAGCCAAAGAGCGCCGGGAAGGGTGGAAATGATCGTAATGATGCGGGTGATCAACGCTAGTGTAGAAGCTTGTTCAATCGAGACCCCTAAGGATGTATACAAGGTAGTATATGCCACTTCACGCAAGCCAAAACCATTGATCGAGATAGGGATAACGGATAAGAAGTAAGAAACAGTTTGAACCCCGATGACGTGCCAGTAATTCACATCCATGTTGAGAGACCGAGCAAGGATATAAGTGCCCGCCATGGGTAATAAATTGGATGGCCAAGCAAAAAGGAACGCTTTAAGAAATGAAGCAGGCTCTTTTGACCATGTTCGTATTGCTTGGAGAGCTTTTGGGAAGTACTTTTCAATGATCTTTTGAAGAGGAGCAGGCAACAGTAGCCCTGAAAAAGAAAAAGCCCCACCCCATGCAAAGATCTTGGTAAGGGTCATGCCAAATATAGTAATTGGCACAGGAACAAGAAATGCCATCGCGGACATATTAATGATCCTATCTAGGACGACCGACCCGATAGATAAATTTTTGCTTTTTGTATAGGGCTGAATGGCGAGCATCCGAAAACCATCGCCGCCGATCGTGGATGGAAGAAAGTTGGAGGCGAAACTTCCACCGAGAGAAATTTTAATAGCTTGCCAATAAGGCACCTTTACATCTTGTGCCCAAAGAAGAGAACACCATCGTAGGACGTTGAATCCATAGGAGGAGAGCGTGAGCAAAATGGCGAACACAAAAATGAACCATGGTATGTGGGAAACTTTTTGTCCGACTTCCACCCAGTTTTGGCCTCTGATTATTAGCAGAAATAGAACCGTGCTAACGATCGACCCTACAACTCGAATCAACCAACCATACTTGTTTTTCATCGATGAGCCGGCCTTATTTCACCAATTCATTGATGGATTCAAGTAATTCTTTGCTTTGTTTGGCGTTATCGGAGTAATAAGGGAGAACGAATTTGTATACAGGAATCGTGCTCAGAATTTGTTTGAGCTGATCCTTTTCCAGAGAGTACCATTTTTTGTACCAAGATTCAGAGTATTTGCCTGACTTTTTCATCAGTGAAATAAAGTGTCTTGCTTCGTAAAAATTCATTTCGATCAGCTCTTCAACCGCAAGCTCTTTATTGGTGATTTCTACCAACTCAGGCTTTGATATTTGGTCTCGTTCTAAAAGTAAAATGGCAGCCGGGGTGGCGGTATCGGCGATCTTTGTATTAGGCCATAACCGGTTCGCGCTGAGGCGAACTGGCCATTTAATTCCTTCCATAGTTCTTTTTCGTATTTCACCAAGGAATTCTAGCTTAATTCTTTCCCAAGGTGTTAGCCTAACGCCAACCTCGGGTACCCAACTTAGCAAGTCTCTGTATAAATGCGACCGTGTTACATATGCCTTACTTTGAGAATCTTTTAGGAAGATGTAATCATCCGCGTGGATTTGCCAACCATCATTAGCGGACAGGATGAGAGAGGTAGTTGTAGTTTTACCAGCCCCGCCCCTGCCAGAAAAAATGACACTTTTATTATTTTTCGCGACAGCGCCAGCGTGTAATAAAATGGCGGAGTTATTCGCCGCTAACCACCGAATGCCCGAGTGCAGCAACATATGGTGGGCAATAGGAACCGCCATCCGATTACCGTAGATAGATAAGTTAACTTTTGTATCACTTAATTCACAGTCAAAGCCAAGGTTGGCAAGCAATTTATGACGGTAGTGGGTGAACGAAGCGGGTATCTTTTTGTTGAGGTAATACGACAATTCTACGGTCGGCAAGGAACTAATTCCATCGGAGGTTGTGTGATACCGATACTCATCTTGAAAAAAATCATTCGCAAAAACAGAATCACAGGTTATCGATGCTCCCGCGATATTATGAAAATTAAATTCTAATTTTTCTGTTTCCATTAAGGACAATCTCCAACGATATTTTTTGGCACCAAAACTGTTATCTTGCTTTCTTCAGCTTCAAGAACAGTGATCAATTCAGGGGATGTTTGTAGCACAACCGGTTGATAGTAACATAAAATTTGTTGCGAAACAGTAGAATTCCAAACATTATTTTCTTCAAAAAACAAACCTTCTGTTTTTAATCCAGTGTTCAATTTGCCGGTGACGATCGCCGAAAATTCGTGCTGTTTTAGTTTGGAGTAAAAGGTTTGTAAGTAAGTCTGATTGTCCGACATCGCCATTTCCATCAAAGTAACAGCTTCGTAATCATTTACGATCGGCACATCGATCATACCAAAAGTTAGCAAATGCCGTTCGTTGATGAACAATACATCCCCATCTTTCGCGGAGGTTTCAGTAAGTTTTTTGAGGGTGCCTAAGACTCTTTGGTCATTTTGATCATTGAATTTGGGAAGCGGTTTAATGGTTGGAATCAAAAAAAAGATCGGCAACAGCAATCCGATAACCAAAACCGGCCAGACAAGGATAGGTTTTTCTGCGGGTGCGTTTATTTCTGTCGCTAAGTTGCCCGAAACGGATAACAAGCTAACGATCACCAATAACACCGCGAACGCGTCCATGTTATGAAGATCACCACCCCCACCGATCTTAATACTAACGACCAAACCACCGATGAATAGAACAACCAAAAGTACGATGATAGTTATGGCGCGAATTGGATGGATCTTTTTTGCATAGCGCGCAAAGTTAGCGATGAAATGGAATAGGATCGGGAAACTAACCAATAAGACCCCGGGAAGGATACCAAACGCAAAAGAGCTATTGGGTAACAATCGATCCCATAATAGGGCTGATGAAAAGCTAGATGAAAATGAGGCGGCGTTGGCGGCATTGCCCGACAACGTTATGTAGGCTTGTTGCGATAAAAACGCTGTAATTACGCCGATGACAAGGAAACTGGCTGGCTTGAGCAGATACTGGAAGGCATTTTTACTTTTAAAAAAAGGTACTTCAAACAAATAAAGGATCGAGATGATCATAGCCGGCATAGGAAACCAGTTGATGCGACTGATCCCTGCCCAAGCGGATGCGAGGATCAGTCCGGCTAAAGTTTTATAGTTATTTTCTTTATCGGCAAGCAAAAGTGGAATGAAAACAATGGGATGCAGATGGTAATAGACCCCAACGCGGAGTAGGAATAGGAAAATGGAACCAGTTAGGATCGCTTTTAGGTACCGGTCAGAGCTGATCTTTGACGGTTTAGAAAAGATACGATGGACGATGCAGAGAGATGATATCGCGGTTAGACCGATCCATAAAACAGATTGCCAAACACGGCTAACAAAAAGACTGTTTTCCGCAAAAAAGAAGGGCAAGCTTTGTAATAAATATCTGCTTGGATGCAAAATAGATAAGGGCAGATCAGAGCCATAAAGTTTTTCTGCTACAAAGAGTGAAGCATAATAATATCGGCTTGCTTCCGACCAACCCAACGAAAATGGATAGAAGTTCACCCCTTGAAAACGAGTGTAAACCTCGTATGAAACCCCGCTAAGAACCAAGAAAACCCCAAAACTCTTTTCCCAACTAGAGCGAAGAGCGATCATCATGAGCCAGCTACCCGCTAAAAGGAACCACCAAAGTAACCAATAGAACAAGATGGTAGTAAGAACTGGGTCTTGGGTCGATTTTTTGATCACCTCACCAATATGAAAATAGAATTTTAGCCAAGGGATGAGGACAATAATGAGGACAGAAAGAGTTAGGGCAAGAAATCGAAAAGGGTTTGAAGTAAAAACGGGGGATGAACCAACGTGATCTAGAAGTCGAAAAGTTGGTTTTTCGATAGCGGAGTTAATTTTTCGAAATTGAGTGATGAATAAAACGCAAGCCAGAATGACGCAAACATACAACAGTCCAGGAATAGCCCAGACCGAACGCCATAGAACAATTTTTAATTCTGCCCAGCGTTGGATAGAAAAAAACAAAACCACTAGGTTGATTGCCAGGGTTAAGGAAAGATTGATTAACCAACTGGATCCTAACTTGGTTCTGTTCACGGGGTTTGCGGATCTTTTCGATTCATTTTTGCCAATACTCCGGGAAGTGTGAATGCGCCTGGCAAACTTACACCCATCATGATCAGCCTGTGAATAACCGCTGTGCTGGCCGCAGTCGGTACACTGATTCCGCCGATATTGGAAAGTAGAAAGGTCACGGTTAGCTCTTGAACCCCATACCCATTGATTGAGATAGGAACCAGAGAAACAAAATATGCTAGGCTGGATAAGCCGATCACCTTCCAAAGTGGAAGATGTTCTCCTAAACCAACGATCAGCAAGTAAGTAGCGGAAAACGAAAAGAACATATGGATAAAGGCAAACGAAAGAGCAGTGACCAGAGCGCCTGGCTTTTTAAGCCACAAGGAAAATGAACTAAATGTCTTTTTGACGAAATCCATTCCTTTGGCGATGAAACCACCCAGAGCGAAAGATTGGCCAATAGCACCAACACCTAGCAGTTGCCATAAACCAAGGGGGGCGGCAAGCGACATACCAACCATATTGATGACCCTATCCGCGGCAATGGACGCTAGACAAAGAGCGTTATCGTATCCCAATTGAATTGCCCCAGCTAATCGGACCACATCCCCACCGATGGTGGTGGGCAAAAAGTTGTTTGAAAACAAACCCATAAAGACGAGTGAGAGGGTTTCCTTAAAACTGATATGTATTCCACCGGAACGAAGCAGAACGTACCAGCGAGCAGTAATGAACATACGCGAGGCAACAATGCAAAGAAAAACATACACCAACGTTTCAAGTGATATCTTTTTTAAAGTATTAAGAACTTCTTGCTGGTCATTTTGTGATATGAGGAAAATGAGTAACCCTAAGGCAAGCAAAGTTCCCAAACCCCGTAAGAGGATGGAGAGATTTTTCCGGAGCCAATTTTTCATGTTATTACCCTCAGATCAACCCTCTTTACGGGTGATCGTCCTGATAGTGTAGGTCGGTTTTTGTTGTGATTCGTGATACGTTCGAACCAGCAATTCCGCGATCAAACCCATTAGAATAGCCTGAAAACTCGACATTGCGGCTAGTGTGGAGATGATAAAAATGGGGGAGGTGAGAATATCGACCTGAAAAAATAATTTACGGACAAGTAGGAATAAAAATCCGATGATGCTGGCGATGAGTAAAACGGCACCTCCGCCGCCGAACAGATAGATCGGCTTTTTTGAAGCTTTGGTCAGAAATTGCACAGCGATCAGATCCAAAACAACCTTGATGGTTCTTTCAAGGCCGTATTTGCTTGCGCCAAATTTTCGGGCATGATGCCTTACCGGAACTTCAAGTATCTTTGCCCCAACAGAATTTGCGTAAACAGGAATAAATCGGTGCATTTCTCCGTAAAGCTTAAAACCAGTGATCACTTCCCGTCGATAAGCCTTTAAAGTGCAGCCATAATCGTGTAAATGAACGCCAGTAACGTTTGATATCAGCCAGTTCGCCATGTGAGAAGGCAAATTTCGGGTAATGGCGTTGTCTTCGCGATTTTTTCGCCATCCCGAAATTACATCGTAGCCTTCATTCAGTTTTTCCAACATCATAGGGATGTCGGCGGGATCATTTTGTAGATCCGCGTCTAAAAAGGTGATCACATCCCCTTTGGCATGATCGATGCCGGCAAGAATGGCGGTTGTTTGTCCAAAATTTCGGCGGAATTCAACCACAACTACGTGTTCTTGGTCTTTCTGGTAGATCTCTTGAAGCTTTCCAACACTACCATCAGAAGAGCCATCGTCAACGTATAACACCTCCCATTTTACAGAGATGGTGCTCATCGCTTCTGTAAGAGTTTGGTGTAATAATTCCAGGCTTTCGGTTTCGTTATAAACCGGTATAACAATTGAGAGATCCATTACTTCCTCCGGTACAGATATAGCTGTGATTTTGGTTCGCACGTTTGTGGTTCAGATGTAAAGATAAGGTCAAAGCTTGTAGATGTATCTATTAGGTTGTTAACCTTATCGATGTTATTTCCTTGAGACAAAATGAAATCCGTCTGCGTAAGCCATTGTTTGGCCAAAGACTCATTCCACCATCCATATTTTAAGAGAGCATCATTCTCGTTGCTGATCCTGAAGGAGTAACCACCATTCAGTTGCGATGGGAAGATGGTTACATCTGGTAAATACGCCAACGTAACCGGAGAATACCCCGCCCAATAAACCGTGGAATCCTTTGGTATTATAGCGGATAATTCCAAACCGGTTTTTTCATAGGAGTCAACCACATTGGTGTTACAGTCGTAAGCATTGTAGTAGCCAGAAAAGAGCGTGGTAGGCGTTAAAAGACTGCCTGCTATCAAGATAAAGAGAAAGATACCGCTGTAGGCGAATCGGGTATTTCGCTTGAAAAAAAACAAACTACATAGCAATAAGATGGTAAGTAATACCAGAAATACTAAAACAAACACAACTGGCAGCCAGGTATGAAACAAGCGCAAAACATCAATTTTGTCGAGAGTGTATTTGTTGGCAACCAATTGCCAAAGTTGAGTTTTGGTTAGAAAGGGTACCTTTAGATTTAGGACGTCCCTGTAAAAATCCTCACCTAATAGGGTTAAGTAGCTATCTTCAGCGCTATAAGTGATTCCTAATACAACAAAGATCCCGGCTGCTAAACCCGTAAGGTTGCCCCAAAGACTTTTAATTAGATTCCAAGAAGGCAAAGTGATCGCGAGGATCAATAACCCTAAAATTGAGTAGAATGCGGTATAGGTTGGGAAACAAAATACGCAATAATCATTGAGTAAGGATGCCCAAACATGAACAAAGAAGAATATGATCAACAGAATACTAAGAAAACCAACTACCTTAGTAGAGTTGTTTTGATCAAGTTTATTCTTTGAAAGAAAAAACCAAGAGGCGATAGCTCCAAGTAAAGACGCAAAATGAAAACGGAATGCGAGAAAGAAACTCGCGACCCGAAAACCAAAGGGGTTGTCGGGATTCCAGGTTGGAACTGTCTTGGGTGGAAACCATTCTTTTAGGAAGGAGATCGGGATCCATTTCACCCAGATCTTGAGTATCTCAGGCCAATAAGCTATATGACCTCCCCCAAAGAAAATCGCCATCCCAGCCAACGACCACAACGTAGAGCGCCATCCCTTTTCCCAAAAAACATAGAGAAGTGTAAGTGGCAAGATGGGCAGCATATTTATGCGTACCATCACGATCAAGCCCGCGAGCACCCCTCCCGCAAAGACCTGCCAATCTTTGCGGTCTTTGCCCAATGTGAACCATAAAAAGCCGATCAATAGGAAACTAGTGAGACCTTGTGAGGTGCTAACAGAATAAATTTTTGTAGTTGCGGAGTTGAGCGCAAATAAAATGGTGATCAGAGCGGCAACCCACCTGTTGCTAAATCGGTAGGAAGTTGCCCACAACCCAATAAAAGTGATGATGCCTATAACAAAAGCAAAAAAGCGTCCGGTTCGCAATCCCGGTCCGAAGAGTTGTTCAACCCAGCCGGGGATTAAAAACGCGAACGGCATTTGGTTGGTCCAAGGACCGAAATCTTGAAAAGGGGCGTATTTGCCGGAGCTGAAGAGAAGCCCTTTAAATAAATACAATCCCTCATCGAGCACGGATATCTGGTTTTGACCAAATTCCCATAATTGGAAAGCGTAATAAAGAAAGGCAAGCGCGGAAAGAACCAACGGCAAAGCCGTGTACTGGGTTATTTTTTCTTTGAAGACTCGCGGAGAGATCATGTGTGAAAAAACTCCTGAGAGATAATTTGGGCTCTCAGGAGTGAATGAGTTTATTTTGAAAGATGTTGAAGGTCAGATTCAACCATCATTTCAACGAGATTTTTGAAGCTGGTTGAAGCTTCCCAGCCAAGTTCAACCTTGGCTTTAGTTGGGTCGGATATGAGCAGGTCAACTTCTGCGGGGCGGTAGAAACGAGGATCTTGAACCACGTAATCCATATAATTTAAGCCAACATAGCCAAATGCTAGTTCGCAAAACTCGCGAACAGAATGAGTTTCACCGGTACCGATCACAAAATTATCAGGGACGGAGTGTTGCATCATCTTCCACATCGCCTCAACATAATCACCGGCAAATCCCCAGTCGCGTTGGGCTTCTAGGTTACCTAAGCGAAGTTCTTTTACAGTTCCCTTTTTGATCTTGGCAACGGTATTAGAGATCTTGCGGGTAACGAATTCAAGGCCGCGCCTTGGGCTTTCGTGATTGAACAGAATACCGGATGTGGCAAAAATATCAAAAGATTCTCGGTAGTTCACTGTGATCCAATGGCCGTAAACCTTGGCTACACCATAAGGTGAACGAGGGTAAAAGGGAGTGGATTCTTGTTGGGGTACATCTACTACCTTTCCAAACATCTCACTTGAGGAAGCTTGGTAATATTTAATTTTTGAATTGACCTGGCGAATCGCTTCGAGCAAACGAGTTACACCCAGAGCGGTTACTTCCGCGGTAAGCAGCGGTTGTGACCAAGAAGTAGGAACAAAAGATTGGGCAGCGAGGTTATACACTTCATCTGGTTTAAACTCTTCCAACAAAGACACCATCGATGATTGATCGTGTAGGTCTCCCTGGGTGATGATAATATCGTCTTGGATCTTTTCGAGTCGTTCCATGGTAACCGTGCTTGAACGGCGAACCATACCGACAACCTGATATCCCTTACTGAGAAGGTTTTCCGCGAGGTATGAGCCATCCTGGCCAGTGATCCCTGTGATGATTGCGACAGGCATTTTATCTCCTTAGATACTTGCTATTAATGAACTTCAATTATAACCGAGTTGAACTCTTTCTTTTTGAAAAAAATAGATCACCAAACAAGACCACCGCTGAAAGGATGATGGATAAAAGAATAGTATTGCGGATACCGAGGTTATAGCCAAAACCGGCATATCGCCAAGAATACCAATGGCAGAAGACCATTAGGTTGATAACCTCAACAGCCAAGATCTTCTTCAGTACACTTGGATGCGCGGCTCTGGCGTTGGTGATGGCCAAGGTAACCAAAAACAGGATCACTGGCAGGAGTATGACGCGGTATCTCGGATTATCCCACTGGTCTCCGCCACCCCTCAAAGCTGAAATAGAACACCACAGAATAGTAACGAAGAATAACCATCCCCATTGTTTTTTATTGGTCTTTTCCGGAACATGGTTGAGCGCAAAGGGGAAGTACATTAGGAATGGTAGGGCTAAATACCAACCAATCGATCTAAAAAAGCCGAGAGTTTTCCAAAACAGTTCTCCCGGTTCAAATAGGACAGCCGGCAGAACAGGTTGTAATAAACCATAGATGGTAATAAACGGCATCGCTAGTCCGCTAGGAAGCGCTTCCATCATTACTTGCACGATGCCAGAGCTTTGTTTCAGCAAGTATGCATTGTAAACCGCGGTTTGCCGCGCCCAATTTCCTAACGTGCCAAGAGGGCCGCCGCCCTTGATCGCTACAAGCGTTTCCCAGCTAGCGGTAAGCAGCAATAATGCCACCGCAAATAGGAGTATGCCGCTCAGCAAAAAGGGTATGAGTTTTTTGATCGATATGGCCGAGTTTTTCGAATCAAAGAACAGCCAACCTGCCAAAATTAATAGCGCTAACAGAACAATTCCCGGTGATATTACCAGCAATCCGATCGTGGAAAAGCCGAGAAGCGCTATTGCGATTTTTTTATCTTCATCCTGAATTTTTGTCATCCCATAAAGAAACATAGCCACAAAAGTGATCAGGAAGGGTTCCCGCATTTGCGACGCTCCTAGCAATACTGATTCGGGGTAGATGGCGGCAAATGTGGCAGTAAGCAGCGCGGTACGATTGGAAAAAAAACGTAGGGCGGTTAGATACACAAAGTAAACGCCGACAGCCCCAATACTTGAGGAAAGGAGAATTGTTGCGCCAACAACGTGTTGCCCCATGGTTAAATAGCGGTACAAAAACGCCAACAACCAAAGCAGCCCGCCGTATTGGTCAGAGGATTGTTTTTCGTTAAAGGCATCCGTTAAAGGCGCGTCTGAGGCCGCAAGTTCCCAGGCTTGAGAATCGCGATGGAAGGCATCGAAGAATAAGTAGCCGGCTTTTTGTGGCTCGCTGCCAGTGGGAATAGTAGGTAAGTAAGAAAAACTAAACAGACCCAACCCGAGCCGTAACACAAAACCGATCAATACCAGAAATACAACAGTTTTATTTTTGCTCATTGGCTGGTTTCCAAATCAATTGAACGAGGTAGATCGTGACCAATAAAACAACCAGACTCTGCGCTGGGGCTAAAAACCTTGGATTATCTCCATGCTCCGCGAATGTTTGCAGAATGGAGGTTACCCAAATAACAGTAGTTCCAAATAGAAGGAATATTTCCCTTGCGAAGATCTTTCTGGCTTTGGCCGAAAAAGCGGCGAAGGGGATGCAAACAAATAAAGCGTTGATTGCGATCAAAGCAGCTCTTTCAGCCTGAAGGAGCGTGTTTAGGACCAAACGGGTCGTAGCGTCCGCGATAGAATTAGGCATCCAAAAAACACCCACCTTCCAAAACCAAAACCAACCCTTGGCTATATTCGTCCAATATTCCCGCGGGTTCTCTTTGATCAATGTGCTAGATATCGTCCCCATAGTACGGCCGAGCGAATAATAATTAAGCTTGGTAGTTTTCATTAATTCTGGGATGGCATCCCAGATCGTATTTACAGCCGAGCCGGTTTCAGCCAATTTGATCTCACGGTACTTTAGAAAAATATCGGTGATCTGCTGATATTCGGCAGGCGCTTTTTCGAAGAAGGAACTGGTGTGATTGACCAAGTGGTACCCCCCCATTGCGTCCAAACCAAGGATGTGAAACTTAAGGTATATGTAACTCACCCATGTTAAAGTAGCTATGGTAAGCGGCAAGATCATCAATAGACTGGTGTAGATCGATCGGCCTAAAGCACTAAACCTATTTTGCCAAAAAATGAAGAGGGCCGCGATGAATGGAACAGGCAGGAATAACGGTCGAATCGCTGCCATAAGAAGGGATACCACACCGAATAGGATGGATATACCTACCAACCGCGAATGGTTATTGGAGGCAGTTTTAGCTAGTTGATAATAAATTTCTTGCGCTAATAATAATGTTAGGAAAAATAGGAAGGTTGAAGATGCCTCAGAAAGAAGCGACGCTTCAAAGAATAATTGCCCAAGGTTGAGGGAATGAGCTAACGAAAGAAAAAACGCCAACCAAGCATTTTTTGTTAAACGCCAAACCAAGAGGTAAATAAGTAGGGTTGTAAGTAGACCTAAAACCAACTGGATGAAGTACGTAAACTCTCCGTTGCCAGTCATCAATATAAAAAGGGGATAACCAGGGGTTCTTGTGCCGTTATATTTAGCAAATCCGAGGTTGTTTCGTAGTGAGTTGGCTAGGTGGATATACGTGGCGGAATCATTGCCGAAGGCGAAGGGGTAATTAAAAAAAGCCCAAACCCTTGGAATGCTTGAGATCGCCAATGAAAAGATGGCGAGAAGGTATTGCCGACTGCCAAGGGAAAACTTGTTCATTATTTAGGAAAGTTGGTCAGGATCTTCTTTGCGCGTTCGGTCCAAGTGTATTTTTCAGCATCTAGCAAAGCTTGATCGGATAATTTTTGCTGTCGGTCTGGGTCGTTCAGCAGATCAGAGATGGCCTTTTCCCAAGCGTCAACCTGTTCAGCCGGACAAAACACCGCATTGCCGCTATTCAATACTTCATGGAAGACAGGAAAATCGGAACTGATGATCGGTCGTCCGCTGGCAAGGTATTCAAACATTTTCATCGGGCTGGAAACCTGCGAGGAATGTCCTTTGCCGCTAGAGATGCCGATATTTTTTTCATAAGGCATAAGCAAAATATCCGCGGCTGCTTGATAGAGGGGCAGATCATTGTTTGGGATGAACCCGGTGAATATCACGTTTGAAACAGATTCTGCCTTCTTTTGCCACCAACTTATTTCTGATTCATTGCCGCCCACCCAAACGAATTGAACATCTTTATCAGCAAATGCCTGCGCTAACTTGATAAAAAGATCGACACCTCGACCGGCGTAAAGATGGCCAGTACAAATGACGGTCTTCTTCTCAGGCAATCCTGCCTGCCATCTAGCGGTAGTTTTATCAGGAAGGTTTTTGAATCTTTCCAACTCTACGCCGTTGGGCGCGATAACGGTCTCAATATCGTTCAATTGTTCGCCGTATTGTTGAACGAGCGATTGTTTTAAAGCTTTTGTGATCGAGGTGATCCGTTTTGTACCCTTGCTATCTCTAAAGTACCTGAACCACAATGGGCCTATCCTTCCAGTCGGAAGGTCGTGCATTTCGAGGATCACTGGCAAGTTCAGGAAGAGCCCCAGCACAGCGCTTTGCAGCGGCCAAACGTAAATTAGGTCAGGGGATAATTTCTTTGCACGTCGGATCGCTGAAAAGAAAAACAAGCGTCGAGAGGCGCTTGGGAGGAATTCGATCACAAACTCTTTCTTTAGACCATAAAGTTGAGAAAGTTCACTCCACTCACTTTGATAATGCTGCTCAACTCCCATCGGAACGATGAGGGTAACATCGTGGCCAAGCAATGCCAGCGCATGAACGGCTTTCATCGTTTGAATGCTATTCGCGACGATGGAAGGGATTTCAGAACCGGAGATGGCAATTATTTTCATAATGTGATTTTATCAGCCTGATCAAGTTTTTCGTAATTTTTTATGGTTCGATATCCCTTTTGTAAGATGAGGGATATCGATAAGATGAAATACGATGTCATTATAATGGCTTGGGCGTTGATGCCAAATTGTGAAATCAACAAAAAACTAAGAAGTATCTTGCCGCTTCCCGATAAAAGAGTGACCATCATTGGGTAATAAGGTTTGCCCAAGGCAAGCAGCAAGGGTCTGTTCCAGAAAAAGATATTCGCGAATCCATACCCAAAAAAGAGGATCATGGCGGGAGCCCAAGCAGGAACAAAGGCTTCGCCGTAAACCAGAGCGATCAAATACTTCCCAATAACCGCGAAAAGAACCCCAAATAAAATGGTGGCTCCCCCTGAAATGAGTGTAAGTCTTTGCAACAACTTGCGAAGCTTAGCCCAAGAGCGTTCTGTTACCGTACGGGTGATTTCGGGGAAGGATGTTTTGATAAATGGGTCGATGGGGATAAGCATAAACCCGATCAGTGAAACAGCCAGCTTGTAGTAGCCGCCCTGTAATGGGGATAAAAAGTAGTTGACCCACAAAATATCACTATCCCGAACGAATAAATTGACAGTCCCAGAGAAATTGCTTGAGAACGCGAACCCCCAAAACTCTTTTCGGGGAGGCAGCAAATTGAGGGAAACCTTCCACCAATCCTCGCCAAACGTTTTGTTTGCCTGCACTAGTGAGAAGATGAGGTAGGAAAAACCTGAAAAGGTTTTCCCTGCCAAATAACCGATCACCACCACCGGAAAAGGATTGGGAGAAAAAAACGCGATCGCGACAATGATGGTCGTAATTAAATTTTGGATGAAATTAATGATCGCCTGAAAGCGATATTTGCCGGTGATCTGTAACAAAGCACTGGATGTTTCATACGTTAAACCAGCCGGTACAATGAGGCCATATAGCATAAACCAAGGGCTAAGAGAAGCATCCTTCGCAAAATAGGTCGCAGCGAATGGCGAGAAAAGCACGATGAGCAGATAGGATAGAAATGAAACGGTGATCTCGGTGAGCGCGGATACTTTAAAAACCGCGGCGGCGGCGTTCTTATCCCCTTTGGTAAGAGCCGCGCCGCTGTATTTTACAACTAACTCACCTATGCGAAAGGATAGTAACTTGTCCGCTACTGCCGCGAAGGTGGTTATTGCGCCAAGCACGCCAAAGCTGGCTACACCCAATGCCCGTGATGAAAAGATACTGGTGAGTATATTGAGACCAATTCCTAAGGTGCTGCTGGAGAATAAATAGCTGCTATTCTTTACAACTTGCCTAAGTAGGTGGTCTTTTTCCCACGCGGACCGGGCTTTGCTCAGCAAATTCACAATGTGATCACCTGATTTGCCCAATGGCGTTCCGCCAAATACCACTCGATCAATGCCTGAGTGCCCATGCGCATATCATATTTTGGCTGCCAGCCAAGCAGGTCTCTGGCTTTGCTTACATCCGCCCAGTTAGTGAACATATCCGCTGGGTTAGCTGGGCCGTGAAGAACAGTGGCTTTTTTGCCGGTAAGGTCTTCAATAAGGCTGACCAACCCATTGATGGTGATCACTTCGTGACCACCGAGGTTGATAACGTTGAAACCTTCCGGATTGAGTGCCGCGATGATGCCGCTAACGATATCGTCGATGTAGGTGAATCCTCGCGATTGTTCCCCATCGCCAAAAATGTGCACCGGTCTACCTTCAAGGATCCATTGAACGAAACGGAACAAAGCAAGATCTGGCCGGCCGGCCGGGCCATAAACAGTAAAAAACCGCAGAATGTTGCTATTCATTCCGTACAAGTGGTGATAAGAATGAGCCATTGCCTCAGCGCCTTTTTTACTAGCCGCGTACGGCTGAAGGGGTTCGCTGCTCGAAGCTGTTTCGGGGGTGGGATAAGGCGGATTAGAGCCATAAATACTGGATGTAGATGCAAGAATGAAAGTGCCCAAACCAGTATTTTTGCAGACTTCCAGCATATTCAAGGTACCCATCACATTCGATTCAACGAAGATCCAAGGGTTTTCTACACTAGAACGCACCCC
>CAIRYE010000228.1 GCA_903882765.1 uncultured Anaerolineae bacterium | reverse complement strand
GTTGGAGATCTGCCCGAATGTGTGGGGGTGGACTCCGTTTCAGCTTAAGAAGAATTTGGCGCAGTGGCTGCTGTTGTACGGCAACGCGTATGTGTGGAAGGCCCCGGTGCCGCCGAACCAATTACTGGTTTTGGGGGCGGATGTTACGTTTCCGGTATTTGGGGAAGCAGGAGAAGTTTGGTACCGGACGTTTTTGGGCGGACGGGAGGTGTACCTGCCAGGGGCGGAGGTGCTGCATACGCTGATCAACCCGGCCAACAGCGGGCATTACGGGCGCGGGGTTATAAAAATTTTCGAGATCACCTAATTGCGGAATAGGTGACCCGAAGACAATAATCAAATGAACTTGGTCGCAACCGATAAATCCCCCGTCTTCGGCTTAAGATGGTCTGAACCGTCCTGATAGAAAGGTAGAATTTTTTTAGTTGAATGGTCGAAACAAATATTTTTTTACGCCAACGCCCCCCCTTTACAACTTCTCCACCACCAAATAATGGCTCAAACCCAACCCGCTCAAGGGCGTGCTTTCTAAAGCCTGCAAACCGGCCCGCAGCAGCTTCCCCAGCCCGCCAAAGCGCGCGATGATGTTATCGTACGCCCCAAAGATCACCCGATGTTCCACGATCTGGCACGGCTGCCCCTCAAACAGGGCCCTTACCTCGCGCCCCGAGTACACCTTCACATGCGGCGCCAAAGCGTCGCGCAGCATACGCGGCAGGTAATTCACAAAAGGTTTATTGCCAAAATAATACTTCCCGCGCCAATAAATGCCGTGGGTCTCAAACGGGTAGCCGCGGTTGGGCACAAAGATCATCGCCCTGCCGCCCGTCTTCAACACCCTTACCATCTCCGTGGCGCATTTCCGGTCATCCACCACATGCTCCAACACCTCGTGGCTCAGCAGCAGATCGAACGAGTTATCAGGGTACGGCAGCCACTCACCCGCCCCATTCAACACCCGCGGGCTGATCAGCGATGCGTCTTTGGCGCGCTCCGGGTCAAACTCCAACCCATACACATCGTCGCTGCCGCGCAGAAATTGCTTCATATACATCCCCACGCCGCAGCCATCCTCTAAAATAGCGCCATGGATGCGCTCGCCGGCGGAGGCAACGATCATCTCAAAACGGCGAACCTGTCCGGCTCGCCACACATAAGAGGGCTCACCGCGCAGCGCGGCCTTTTCCATTTTACGGCTCTGCTCGTCGGGGTCGATGCGCTGGCTCACTTTTCCCCCCAATGGATGGCCATTGTACCAAACATGAACCGCTTAAAGCCGGTCTTCCTAAAACCAGCCGCGTCCATCTTCGCCAACAATTCCTCGCCACTTAAAAACTGCTCGGTAGAATCAGGCAGGTAGGTATAAGCGTCCGAGTGCCCCGAGAGCAAGGTGCCCAGCAACGGGATGATGATATGCAGATGGATCCAGATGAACGGCGAGAATAGATTCTTCTTCGGCCGCGTAGTATCAAGGATCACGATCCGCCCACCCGGCATAAGCACACGCAATTGTTCCCGCAACGCCAGATCGCGATCGATCACATTGCGCATCAAATAGCCCGATACCACCGCGCTAAAGCTCTCATCCGCGAAGGGCACAGCCAGCGCGTCGGCATTAGCCCAGCCAAACCCATCGCTCGCCAAACGGCCGGTGCGCATCATCTCGTACGTAAAATCCGCCGCCACGATCTTCCCAGCCGGGCAAAACTTCTGCGCCGTGCGGGCCAGGTCGCCGGTGCCAGCGCCCAGGTCCAACAAGCTGCTCTCCGCGCCCAAACCCGCCAACCGTATCACCTCATCGCGCCACCGTATATCCTGCCCCATCGTCATCAGGCGGTTCATCAGGTCATACTTGCCAGCGATGCGCGTAAAAAGGTTTTGCACATAAGCCGATCTTTCTTTACCGGTCAAATTCATAAATAATTAGCCGCTCACTTTCACTTTATAAACGATCTTCGTTACCGCCGCCGGGCCTTCATCACCAAAGATCCCAGGCATATGCGCATCCTCTGGGAAGAAAATAGTGAACTGCCCAGGCAGCACATCCAGAAGATTATACATTACAGATCCAGCCGCGTCGTAAGACTGAAAATCCCGCTCAGGGAAGTACTCCGCGCATCGCAAAGTTTGTTTATTAGCAAACCCCATTCGCTCGTGGCCGCTAACAATATACTGAATATCGATATACCCCAAGTGGCTTTCCCACATACACTTCTCCAACGGCCGGCTATCATACTGCTGCACCATATAATAAAAGCGATCATCGCCCTCCTCATAACGGCCCACCGCCGGCGGGGCAGCGGCGATCTTAGTGAGGTTGCTCAAAGCCTGCCGCAAAGCGCTGTTCTCAAACAAATACAAACAATGGTTTTCCAAACGGTCGATGATCATAAGTGTTAGCCTACCTAAAGAAATAACATACCAATAGCTACAATTCTAACCCAACGTACCCCAAAACGCCCAAAATATTCCCCAACAAACCTACCGCTCTTTTCCTGATCAATAGAAACAAACCAACCTCACCGAGCCAACAAAAAAACGCTCGCGCCATCCAAAAACCACCAAAGAAACCCAAACCAAACTCAAAGCCCGCCAAAATACCAAAAGCCCCAAAAAACCAAATCTTCCTCCCATAAGACCATAAGCCCAACCCAAAAACGTTTTTTACTCCGATCAGTCCAAAGCCCCCTCGATAAATACCAAGCCCCCCAGAAAAACCAATTCCTCCTCCGATAAGACCATCAGCCCACCAAAAATCAAATTTTCCTCCTATAAGACCATAAGCCTCTCAAAAAATCTAATTTCCTTCCTATATGCCATAAACCCCTCCCAAAAAACCAAGTCCTCCCAGAAAAAAACCAAATCCTCCTCCGGTAATACATTAGCCCATCGAAAAAACCAAGCCCCACAAAATACCAGATTATCCTCCTACCCGGTCGCAACGGCGGCAGCAAAAGAATACATCATGCCAGGCAGAGAAATTGGACTATTCAAAAATCATCGAAAGTTTGAAACAGGCATCATTATTTGATCTGTACAGATTGAGTGTCGCAATCGATCACCAGTTGGAGGATCCACAACGGATTGCCGGGGCCAAAAAACATATCAAACCCGGTCAAGTTATCAGCTATTTTGACCGCGCAGAGAACAGATTGATC
>CAIRYE010000227.1 GCA_903882765.1 uncultured Anaerolineae bacterium | reverse complement strand
TTGGCGGCCTCTCCACCGACTGCTTCATCCGCTGGGACGGCTCCGCTTTGATCGGCGAATACAGCGGCTCAGCCACCGATGGCTGCCAATGGTTCACCGCCACCGGCGACGAACAAGCTTGCTTCGATGGCTACGCGCAGGTATTAAAGGCGAAATTCGCCGGCTCTTTACCTATTCCGCAGCAGACCATGCGTGCCTGGTGCAGTTGGTACAGTTATTACACCGCCATCACAGAAAAGCATCTGTCACGAACCATCACCCAGCTTGCAGCCCTGCCGTTCGACATCATCCAGATCGATGACGGCTGGCAACGCGATATTGGTGATTGGACCGAAAACGATAAATTCCCCACCGGCTTAAAAACTCTCACCGATCAGATCCACACCTCCGGCAAGCAAGCCGGCTTATGGCTAGCGCCGCTCATTGCCAGCAAGTCTTCTACCCTCTTCAACCAGCACCCCGATTGGTTCATCCGCGATGCCCACGGCGGCTTTGTCTCCGCCGGCTTCAATTGGAGCCAACCCCTCTACGGGCTCGATCTCACCCATCCATCAGCGGTATCTTGGCTTGCCCAAACACTAAAACGAATAGAAGGTCTTGGCTTCACCTACCTCAAATTAGATTTTCTCTACGGCGGCGCTCTCCCCGGCAAACGCCACACCGCCCTCACCGGTGAAGAAGCTTACCGCGACGGTCTCGCCAAAGCCCTCAGCGTTTTAGACCCGCAAACCTTTGTACTATTCTGCGGCGCGCCCATCATCCCCTCTCTCGGTCTGTGCCACGGGATGCGAATTGGCCCGGATGTCGCCAACCTATGGGAATCCCCTCGTGATGCCCACCTTTTAGCAAACCCCGCCACCCCCAGCGTTCGCAACGCTCTGCGTACCTGTCTCCATCGCTTGTGGTTGGGGCGAATCTTGCGCGTCGATCCGGATGTGGTCTACTTTGCCGCCCGCGATCATTCCCTAAGCCCTCAACAAGCCCAAGCCCTCATGGATCTCGCCGCTCTATGCGATTTCAAAGCCACCTCCGACCTACCAGATCATCTCACCTCCACCGAGTTATCAAATTTATCTACTTTCTTCAAGTCCGCTCAAACCCAAAATACCCTGCTCCATTACTACAGGCAAAATCCTAGCTTGCTTTCCTTGCCAACTCAACCAAGCGGCTTAGCCCTCCTTCTTCGCGAACTTATCGGCGCTCTAGGGAACCAACCCTTCGCCCTTAAAATGCTGGGCTATCTGGACAAACGCCAGCTGCAAAAGAAATTTCCCACCAAATAAAAAGAGAGCCAAGCGGCTCTCTTTCATTATTTTTTACAAATTCTTGATCAATTCATCCAGCTGATCTAGCCGTTGAAGATGCACCCTCAAGATGCGTTTATCGCGGACGGCTAACGCCTCAAAATCGCCCAGCGCCTGCGCCTTTTCCAAGGTTCCAAAGGTCAGCCCCTTTTCAGGGATGTCCATATCCTCCTTGGGATCCATCGTAATTTGCAGGAACAAGCCATTATTATCCCCGCCTTTGTGCAACTGTCCAGTAGAGTGCTGAAAGCGCGGTCCAAAGCCCAGTGTGGTAGCCACACCGGTTTTATGCTGTATTTCTGCCCTTAACTGGGTCAATTTTGCCAAGATCGCGTCGTTTCGGGGTAAGTAAGCGTTGATGCCCACGTAATCCCCAATTTTGGCTAATTTTAGAAAAGCCTCAACTTCAGCCACAGCCGAAGCCAATTTCGCTCCGTCCTTTTTGAAAACGCTGATCCCATTCGGGAACACCAGCGGTGTGCCCTCAACCAACTTACCCTGCTCGTTGTATTCTTTGATCTTGTTATTGGTTCTGTTCTTAGCGTCCTGCACATCAGGTTGATCAAAGGCGTTTACGCCCAAAACGCTGCT
>CAIRYE010000226.1 GCA_903882765.1 uncultured Anaerolineae bacterium | reverse complement strand
GTGTTACCGATTTTATTTTAACTTTGTTTGGTGTTGATCCCAAGGAAGAACTTCCAGTAACTGAAGAAGAATTACAGGTTTTGCTGGACCAAGGCACGCAAGCTGGAGTCTTTGAAGAATCTGAACAGGATATGGTTGAAGGTATTTTTAGCCTGAATGACCGTCGCGTTGGTTCGATTATGACCCCGCGCAATGAGATAGCCTGGCTGGATATCAATGATTCTCACGATGAAATACGCCATCAGATCGAGGAAAACCCGTACTCGCGTTATCCGGTTTGTTCTGACAGCTTGGATAATGTTTTGGGAATTATTGAAGCCCGTGATCTACTAATGGAAAGTCTACAAGGTCAACCACTTCAGCTTAAACATAATCTCCAAACCCCAGTATATATCCCGGAAACGGCACTGGCATCCAAATCGTTAGAAATGTTCAAATTTGGTTCGGCAGAACTCATGCTGGTTGTAGATGAATTTGGTTCTACTCAAGGGTTGGTAACTATCTATGATATTCTCGAAGAAATTGTGGGAACCATGGATAGTGAACCCCAAGCTACTCAACGTCAGGATGGAAGTTGGTTACTCGATGGTATGTTGTCGATCGAGGATTTCAAAGAAATCTTCGATATGAACGATCTCCCGGATGAAGATGAAATTGAGACACTTGGGGGGTTTATTATGCTGCGGTTAGGAAAAGTTCCTCAAGCGGCGGATAAATTCGAATTTGAGGGGTTCACTTTTGAAGTAATGGACATGGATGGAAAAAGGGTTGATAAGGTTTTGGTAACTCAGCACACTATTCCAACGCCGAACTCGCCCAAATAACGGCAATTACAAGCCACAATTATTTAGATAATAATTCAGGAATGCAATAAGGATCATTGCCTTGGTAATAAGATCGACAGAGGTGTATGAATTGTTCTTTGGTCAATTGATCAATGCTGGCTTGCATTGAAGCTTTTGGCCAACCAAAAAATTTGTCTAAATACTCTCTCGTACTACACCCCATTGCTTTGAAAAAAACTTCTACGAGTTTGGTTCTTGCTCGCTTTTCAGATATCTCCCTTGATATTTCAGGAAGTTTAGGTAGTTGGTTCGATACCAGATCGTAGATGAAAGAATAATTCCAAGCCCCTGCTTGGGCAACTCCAACTGGAAGTATCTTCGTATCTACTTGGAGGCATTCGATCGCTCGGTTATATTCGTTGTTTGCTCTTTTGAAGGATGGCCCCGCCATTCTCCAAATTTCGATCTAGTTGAGCGGGCCATTCTTCAGCAAGGTTTATATATGTTTTTCGCGGCAAAGCTCATTAGCCCTTTCTGATATTGCTCGAGGTAATCATTTTCGGAGTCCCGAAATTGTTGGTGAGCGCGAAAAAATATGGAGCAATATTCATCTAGACCAAATTAGATTTCCGTCTGATCAATTTGCCATAATACCAGATACGCTTGTCCAAGGCTTCATCTTTCCAACCCCATGTTACATTCCCCGTGTCTTCGTAGGTTACAGGTCTGTCTTCGGCTACAGCAAACCCCAAGCTTGGGAAAGGGAAATCTTTTATTGGCCAAAAAAATAAATCCTTGTTTGTTGACCCAATCAACCGCCTCGTTCTGGTTTCTAAGGAATTTGCCAGATCTTGTATTGTGAAGGGTTGAAAGTCTTCCAGCTTATTTTCGGAAATCAGTGGAAGTTAGGGCTCATTAATTTTCAACACAGGATATTTAAAAAAGAGGCGGGCATTTCCACTACGATTACTTGAGACCTAACCGTGATGATTCCGTTCACCTCAAGAACACTTTCCACTGTTATTTTTCGGTTATGATGCGTTTTTATGAATCCAGTAAGAACCAATTCAGGGCCTAACGGTGTTGGCTTCACGTAATCCACATGAAGTGAGGCTGTAACAAAGCGTACAGCTGGGTGTGAGGTGTCTGAAGGGAAAAGCAATTCGGTCGCAAATGCCGAACCTGTTCCGGTTGAATGGCAATCGACCAGGGATGCAATTAATCCGCCGTACACGAACCCCGGAATGGCTGTATGGTATGGTTTTGGAATAAATCGGGTAACGCCACATTTCCCATTCCAATATGTTTTTACTTGATGGCCAAACTCATTGTTTGTCCCACAGCCATAACACATAGTGACGGTGTTATCATATCGATCTTGGACGGGGATAGTAGTCATATTGTCTCCTAAAAAAATATAATTGGCACGCTATTACATTTTACAAATAACAATTAGTACTAACGTACTAAAGCTTTAAAGGCTTAGTTGTTGAAATGGATGGCATATTATGATATATTGATTATAAAATAGAACGAAATGGCAAAACTGGTGAAAGCCAGTGACGCAAAGCCAACGGGCCTAAAATCGTAAAGATCAGGGTTGCCAGGCCACCGAACTCAAGATGGGTTTTCACCATCAAGTTTGGTCCATAAAAATGAATGGACTTGTTTGTGTTAAAGATACGGAGCTACTATGAACTACCAACTTCAAAATAAATCTAAAGCGATCCTTTATAGCCTCATCATCCTAGCATTATTGCTGGGAGTTGTCGGTTTTGTTGTTGCTCCCGCAGAAAAAGTCGCATCCTATATTGTGCAGTCCAAAACTACTGAAATCGCTGAAAGTGCCGTTCTTGAAGCTGGCGGCGAGATCGTATCACGACTTTCCTTGATCAATGGTGTTACCGCAAATTTATCTCAATCGCAAAAAACAGTTCTTGAAAATAATCCAGAAATTATTGCTGTCACCCCAAATAGTAAAGTTAAACTCACCTCATCCGACTTTGATAGTGACGGTGAGAAAAAAGGGAAAGTTTCAGCTGACTATCCCGAAGTCGTAGGCGCTGATGTTGTATGGGGCGAAGGAATCACTGGCAACGGCATTACCGTTGCTGTACTTGATACAGGTATTGCAAAACTCCCCGGACTAAGCAAATCTGCTGATGGCAATAACAAGCGAATGATTGGATGGTTTGACGCGATCGAGGGTGGAAGCAAACCTATTGATCCAAATGGTCATGGTACTCATGTGGCTGGAATCATCGCGAATAGTGATATCGGTGCCGATAGAGCATGGAATGGCGTTGCCCCCAACGTAAACCTCGTAGGCGTTCGCGTTTTGGATGAGAACGGTTATGGAACGTATGATAATGTAATTTCTGGCCTTCAATGGGTCGTTGATAATAAGAGCAAGTACAAGATCCGTATTGTAAATTTATCCCTTGTATCTATGGTTGAATCACCCTATTGGGCTGATCCTCTCAGCCAAGCTGTAACAGCTGCTTGGGCAAAAGGTTTGACCGTTATCGTTGCCGCTGGGAATGAAGGTCCCGCCCCAATGAGCATCAGCAACCCAGGGAACAATCCTTATGTAGTAACAGTCGGTGCGTTTACTGATGCTTTTACACCCGAAGATTGGAGCGATGACTATATTGCTGATTTCTCAGCAGCTGGTCCAACTCTGGATGGATTTGTAAAACCAGATCTAGTTGCTCCTGGTGGTCATATCGTTTCGTTAGCACCCGAAAAATCGGTTCTTAATAGAGAATATCCTGATAATCGTTTAGAATCGAGTTATTTTCAAATGTCTGGTACATCGCAGGCAACCGCTGTCACGACTGGTGTAGCCGCCTTGATCTTAGCTAAAGAACCTAGGCTTACGAACGACCAAGTGAAATTTAGGCTGACGAGCACCGCGTACTATTGGCTAGATCAGAATGCGGACGAAGAGCTTTATTCGATGTGGCAACAAGGCGCAGGTAGGCTCAACGCAGTGGATGCGGTATTCTCTGGGGATAAAACCTCCGCGAATGATGGAATGAACATCCAGGCAGATCTTGCTGGTGAAGAGCATTATGAAGGTTATTCCTACTTTGATGAAGCAACTGAAACTTTCAAGCTTTATGCGCCATTTGATACTATCTCAAGCCGTTACGGCATTTGGTCTGGCGATTATGGTATTTGGTCTGGGCGCTATGGCATTTGGTCAGGTGGAACGAGTGCGTGGGCTGCCCGCAAAGGGATTTGGTCTGGCAGCGAGAGCGTCTGGTCTGGTCGTAAAGGAATTTGGTCTGGTCGTAAAGGAATTTGGTCTGGTGGATATACTCAATGGTTCACCGATCAAGATATATTAGCCGGTCGTAAGGGGATTTGGTCTGGTCGCAAAGGCATTTGGTCCGGATCTGACTTCATCTCATCCTTTGCGAATGGTGAAGCCCCAAATAGCGATATCAAAGAAGCAACCATCTCGAACTTCTTGTTGGATGACTAAGATCCATAATTGATAAAAAACCGGGCATAGCTCATAGCTATGCCCGGTAAAAAATTAACCGGTTTATTTTTACTGAAAGTGTCACAATTTAATGTAAGTTCCATTGGCAATGCCCCTTGGACAATTAAACCCCCATTTTAAACAAAGATAAATACTGGCAGAGGGATGTCAGATTTTCTATTCTCAAATTTTGAAATTGAGAATAACTTACCTATACCCATTTCCTATTGCGTTTTACGCAATGGACTGAGGCATGTTAGACGCACGAATAATCGGGAGAAGAGGCGTTTAGTACCTCCAAGGGGGCGAGCCACCTGTTAATATCAATATTGATAGGTGGCTCAATTTGATTTGGAGGATAATTTTTCTAACTCAAATGTTGAACCAAGAGCAGAAAATATTTCGCTCGCAGCCAAACGGTATTTCGAGGAATTATGTTCATCATCCATCCGCTTGTAAAGCTTGCTAAGGCTGGAGAAAACTTTTCCGAGTTCAAGCTGGTAATGAATTTCGCTGTAAGCCTCGGCGGAGGCGTTGAAGTTTAGGATAGCTAGTTCATAATTGCCCATTGATAGGTCAAATTCCGCCGTTGTTGATAATAATTTGCCTTTATTGTTGAATTGAAGATCAGGTTCTAAACCATCGAAGATTTCTTGGGCGGAATCTAGATTGATTTTTGCCTGCCCTAACCGATTTAGGTGGATATATATATTTGCTAGGTCAAACAACACATCCATACTATATTCCGGATCATCGATCTCTTCAAATAATTCTTTCGCTGTGGTCGCGTGGTGCAAGGCATTTGACCAGTCTTCGAGCGTAATGTAAGCTCTGCCTAAATATAAGGTCGCGACAGCGGTATGTGATTTATGACCGATCTCTTCCGCTTGATTTTTTGATGAAAGGATCGATTCGATAGCTTCGTGGATATTTCCACGATCTAATTGGAGTAAGCCAATATTGCAATTCAATTCGATAATAGCTTCAGTATCCGACAACTTTTTTTGGATTTCAGCGCTTTTTAGAAAGTTATTATAGGCTTCTGTCCACTTACCTTGTTTCCATTCAAGTAGTGCGATATTGTTATGAGACCTAGCCAATCCTCTGATGTCGCCGATCTCCTCTCGAATCTTGAGGCTTTTGATGGAATATTCTTCTGCCTTATCGAGCATATTTTTTTCGTAATAAAGACCACCCATGCGATTGTAAATAGCAGAGCTGATCTCTAAATTGTTGATCTCTGTTGATAGTTCCTCGGCAACCAATAAACTTTTTTCTGCTTCGTCCATTCGACCACGGCGGAAATCGATCCAACCTTCATCATTGAGGATCTGAGCCATTTCGGTTAAATCATTGGTTCCATTGAGTGATTTTTTGGCTTCTGCCAAATAAGAAATCGCTTTATCAATATCACCTAATCGATCATAGATGGAACCTATCTTTCTTTGGAGACAGGCTGAGGAAGAAGCAAATTCTATACCCACTTTTTGGCACAAATCCAACCCATTTTCGAAATAATTACGCGCATCTTCATAATTGCCAATAAATACCCCAGAATCGCCTAATCCTTCGTAAATACTCAAAGCCTGTTTAGTGTCATGATCAGTGTATTCTAAAAGGGATAAGCCATTTGTAAAATATTCATTCGCCTGAGAAGTGTTAAACCGTAGATAAGCTTTTTGCCCTGCTAAGATCTGGTAATACAAGGCTTTTTCATTGAAATCACTCCAGAAGAAATGCCTTGCAAGGATATCTGTCTGATTACTTAAATTGGCAGAAAAAAGTGTTTCGATTGCTAAGGCGACAACTCCGTGCAAGTCTTTTCTATCACGTTTTAATTGCGTACTATAAATCGTATCTGAGATCAATAAATTTTTAAATTGGAATTCGCCTCCGGGAGACGGGTCTGGATGGATAAAACCTTTTTGAATAAGATTTTCTAAAGAATGTTTGATCTCATCTGGTAACAACTTTGGTAGGCAAAGAGTGAGTAACGCTGAAGTAAAAGTACTTCCGATCACGCTTGAGGTTTTTAAAATGTGACGAGTGATCGGGTCAAGATTATCAAAACGGGTCAGGATGAGGCCTTCAAGTGTATCTGAATTGCCTAAGGATTTAATGTCAACTTTGTCTTTGAGCGACCAATGTCCATCAACTTTGAAGATCATATTTTGATCTTTGAGCATACGGATCATTTCTTCAACGTAAAGCGGTATACCGGTAGAACGCTGCACTATCTCATTTCGCAAGTCCTCAGGAAAGTTGGAAATGTTCGATAATTTTCCCAATAATTGATCTACCTGATCATTAGATAGATTTGAAAGGTGAATCTCAGAAAACCGAACCTTTAATAGTTCAGAAGCCTTCGTATTGATTTCGGTCAATTCAGGCTGGCTAAATGTTCTTGAAAGCGCAATGATGATGATCTGTTCTTTGTTGATATGTCCGAGAAAATATTTTAGAAATTCGAGGGAACCATTATCAGACCAATGTAGGTCTTCCAAGATGATCACAACCGGGGTTTTCTTTGATTCTTCAACAAAAATATCTTTAAGCCACCTAAAAATTTGACTTCGCAGTTGGTCAGCTGGTAAAAAATCAATGAATTTTGATCTGATCGGATCGCTATAAGGAATCGCGAGCATGTATTCGAGGTAAGGTAAACCCTCTCTTCCTCTACCAGGTAATACACGCTCTATTTTTTCCGCTAATCGGGTAGATATGAGATTTGGTGCTGTGTTTGGGTCAACATCAATGTGTCTCAATAACATATTTTGGAGCAGCCAATAGGAAATAGCCTTCCGGTATATGAATGAGTTTCCTTCGACGATCGTCAGTGGGAGATTATTTAATTGGTCCTTTAGTTCAGATACCAACCTACTCTTACCAATTCCAGCTTCACCCATTATTGCAATGAACCTCCCATTTTTCTCGATCATCATTTGGGTGATGTTCTGTTGCACGCGATCCAATTCGCCATCACGGCCGATCATTGGTGAGTATAAACCATCGAGAACATGATGGGCACCAGCAATGTTTCTGATCGAGAGTATCTTATAGGTTTGGACTTGATGGCTAACACCTTTAAGAGTGAGTGGTTCCATTTCCTCGCATTCGAACAAACCCCTTGCCTGTCGATAAATCCGCTCACTTACCAAAATAACATTTGAAGTAGCCGCGTTCATTATTCGGCTTGCTTGATTTACTACATCGCCAATGGCAGTGTAGTTCATCATCATGTTGGAGCCAATGCCGCCAACAATGACCGAACCTGAATTAAGCCCAATGTGGGCGGTCAATTCCTGACCAATCTTGGACGAGACAGAATTGCTAAATTCCTTTAGATCCGCTTGCATATCCAATGCGGCGCGAATTGCCAATTCCGCGTTATTTTCATGTGCGATCGGGGCGCCGAACAAGGCCATCAGACCATCTCCGGTAAATTTATCAACCATTCCATCGTAACGATATACAGCATTGGCAAAAATTTTCGAACAATTTTGTACGATCTCGTACAATTCCTCGGTGTCAATTCCCTCTGATAAATTTGTAAAACCTGATAAATCCACAAACAAGATCGTGACCAATCTTTTTTGGCCGGTAGCTTGTAGACCAGCGGCCTTGAAACGATCTAACAGATCTGACCCGATCAGCGCGCCAAATTTATTGGAAATTTCTGGTTCAGTTGGAAGATTATTTGTAGTATCGGTTGACGCATTGAGTAACCTTAAACCACAACCACCGCAATATCTCATGATATCGGGGTTGATAAATTCACAATTAATACATTTGATCGACATTTTAGGTTCTCAATAAAACAGGTGGTTTATAACTCATATTATAAAGGGTATTTTTTCGATATCAGACATTTATTGGTTTTAAGCATGTTGGTGAAGGTTGTATAATATCGACCTATGGCAAATATATGTTTTTTAAGGCATGGTCAAACCTCTTGGAATGTTGAAGGAAAATGGCAAGGTCATACTGATATTGGTTTGAATGAAACAGGATTATTCCAAGCAAACAATATTTCAGAGCTGCTAAAAGACCAAAAGTTCGAGGCTATTTATTCCAGCGATCTGAGGCGAGCTTACTCAACAGCTGAAATTATTAATCGACATCATAACTTGCCCATCATAAAAGACGAGCGATTGAGGGAACAAAATCTAGGAAATTGGGAGGGTTTGTACGTCAAACAAATACCTGATCTTTTCCCAAGAGATTGGGAGACTTTTAGTAATGATCCTATCAATACTCGGATAAAAGGAGGGGAATCTGTGCGGGAATTAGCCAGTCGAATGGTTGAAATCTACCAAAAGATAAATCGCGCTCATCCAAATACTGCGCAAGTATTAGTTGTTGCTCATGGGCTTAGTTTGGCAGTGCTTTATTGTGAAGTAAACGGATTGCACCTTGAGGAAGCTTTTAACCTAAAACTTGAAAACGCAAAACCGTTTTTTCTAGAAATGCCATTGGAATTGAAACCTACCGCTCGTTAGAAACACATCTAAATCCCCGATTTATGCCTGGCGAGGATGGCTCGTGTGCAAACCGGAAAAAGGTCGTTAGTCTATCTACGGTGTCTAAAAATGAACCACCCCTCAATGAACGCATAGATCCTTGCTGAGATCCGTTGGGGTTAATGAGAGGAGATCGTTGATAATAGGTTGGATTGTACTTGTCTTTTACCCATTCGCGGACATTGCTCACCATATTTAATGCACCATATGGACTAGCCCCAGCAGCATATGTAGTTGCGGAAATGATCGTGCCTACTTTGTTGTCGAAATTGCCAAAGCCATTGGTGGGTGTGTCGCTTCCCCACGGATAGATTTCACCGGTGGTTCCTCGAGCGCTTTTCTCCCATTGAGCTTCGGTTGGCAGGTCCCTGCCAGCCCAATTACAATATTGCAGAGCTTGGTCCCAGGTTATGTAAACGATCGGGTATGAACTGAACAAAGGATTTATAAAAAACCTATTTTCAGGTGCTGGTGGAGTGCAACTATTTTTTTGGAGACATAGCCAATACATGTGATTTGTTACTTCAATTTGATCGATCCAAAAGGCATCTAGGTCCACCAAATGCTGAGGGCTATTAGGGGATCCTTTTCCGTCGTTTGCTCCCATTATAAAACTTCCTGCCGGTACACTTACTTGAACCATATTGTCAGGGGCAACTACGCGGTGAGGAAAGTTGGATAGAACACAATCTGAAGCGTAGTATTTGATAGATGTATAAATGGACTTAATCATATTGATCTGGGTAGCTATGTTCCGTTTTATGGATCTATCAGGAGCGATAAACATAGCGCTGTTGATCAATAATCCGAGTGTTCCCAAAATCATCATATTTAGGATGATCTGACGCAGTAGTTTCATCCAATTTTTTCGGAGATAAATCATCGATTTCTTGAACCTTCCCGTAAAGTCAATGGAAGGATAACCTACCTTCCATTGGGTCAATTTTAATCCCGATCACCATCAAAAAAAGAACTTGTTTGAAATTTCGATAGGTTCTTAGCCAAACCAACCGATTCGAGTTTAGACTGTTCAATTTTTGAAGAATTGAAATAATTATCGGGGTTCTAATTGTGATTCAATTGCGGAAAAGCCCTCCGCTTTAGAGGATGCGATCACTGTTTGAGAGAATTTGACCAAGGATCCCTGATATGGTCGAATGCCATTTCGGACCACCCATCCCTCAAGATTAAAAGGAATTGGACTGTCAGCCAAGATCCATTCCCCATTGAATTTTCGAGAAATGTGGACATGGGTGCCTGTTGAAGTCCCACCTTCGCAAGAAGGATAACCGATCGGATCTCCAGCTTCTACTTCTTTTCCTTTAGTAATACGGTCGGTAGAGCTAATATGAAGATAAAAAATAACCCAGCCTGTTTGTTCAAGACCATCTTTATCAAGGTCCAAAACAACTTCGCCGTTTACGGAGCGCAATATTTTTCCATCTGCCATAGCGGTAACCCAATCCCTTGATTCGGCACAGCCTTTTACGCCACTTGGGGCAAAATCGATCGCTGAATATGGCTGACCATCACCCCATCCTGTGTGAGGTCCACCGGTATAGTTCCAAACTCTCCCTGGATTGAAGGGGAGGTTTAGGTATGGCTGCACAAGGCTTCCCGGAATTGGGGGAGAATCATTTTGCCAGGGATTGCCGAAGGAGGTGATAAAAGTTTGACTGAAACCGCCTTGGTTTACATAAGTTTGATATTCGTCATACCCATAAATTTTTGATAATGCGTACTGGATGCCAACGGTACCGGCATTTTGCCAGGGATCGGGTCTTTCGATGCTACCATCGGGGAATTCAAATTCTTTCAAGGTGCCACTTCGCCAGCCATAATAGCCGTTATTGAGTTCATTTGCTAACCAAACCATTTGCATATAAACACCTTTGTGCGTATTTACCTTATAACCAAATACATAATCAGTATCGGGGGCGGATGGGTTGGTCAACCCACCGGCTGTAGCCTCTAGGAAAATTAGAAAAACCTTTGGATTCACACTAAAGTGTTGACTGACCATTGTAATCAATCCGCCAATATCTAGGTTGCCCTCAGGCCGGGGTTCACGGTAATTTTTTAGCCACCCGGGTTGTGATCGAACAAATTCCAAAATATTAAACTCGGTTGTAGTTGGACCGTAAATATACTGACTATCTGGGATGATCTGATGTGATGTTCCCCATAACGGCAAATAGTAAATGGGAATTTTCATCGGCATCCCGGGCGGCATTGTGCTGGCATCTTTGGGGATGATCGGATTAGCCAATCGAATCTCTTCGATGGTGGAGTTAAAGTGTGCTGCCAGGCTTGGTAATGTATCTCCGCTTTGGGCTACGTAATCGACCAGTTGTCCTGGCTCAAAAGGAGGTCTTGTTGGTGATATCACAGGAACATTTGTTGCCAGCTGTTCTGTTTGATCTTGATTTATGGCAATACTGAATGGCCCTTCCGGATTGCCACAAGCGGAAAGGAAGAGGACTGCAAGAAAACTATATGAAAAGAGCTTGTTGTAAAAAGGAAACTTCATTCTCTGATGATGTTGGTTTTATAGTCTGAACAACTGCATGAAATGATGACCTTATCACCCCGCGTTAAGGAACCTTTGTACGCGATCGGTCCGTTGTGAGCGATCCATCCATCCATATTGAATGGAATTGGACCGTCAGCTAGCATCCATTCACCATTATATTTTCGGGCGAAATGAAGGTGTGTGCCTGTTGATACTCCGCCTTCACAGGAAGGATGACCGATCTTGTCATCCATTTTTAAAGTCGTTCCTTCTTTTACCATTCCCTCGGCGCTAATATGTAAGAAGAGAAGAACCCAGCCTGTTTGTTCCAGCCCATCTTTATCTAAGTCCAACATTACTACGCCTTTCCCTGTACGAACGACCTTGCCATCCGCTGGCGCTAAAACCCAGGCATCTGTTTTAACACAACCCGGTTCGTTTGCTCCAGGGGCAAGATCTAAGGCCGCTAGGGCACCTTCTTTTTCCCAGGCGGAATGTGGCCCACTGATATATGCCCACGTTTTATTCTTCTCGAAGGGAAAGGTCAATTCAGGTTGTACTAATCCAGATGGAATGGTTGGTTCATATTTAGCCGCCCGTATGGAGGGATCACCGAACATACTTACGTATAATGCGTAAAAACCTTCACTGGAAACGGCTACTTCCCACTCTTCACGAGTGTGGGTTTGCGCAAAGTAATATTGGATGGCAGCTGTTCCGGCGTTTAGAAGGGGGTTGAGCTTAATTTTTGACCCATCTTGGAATGTTAGTTCGTGCAGGTTTCCCGATCTCCATAAATAATATCCCTTAGATAATTCACCCGACGCCCACATAAGCTGGCGAAATAATCGTCGATACAAATAATCTCGATGGCCTAATGGATACTCGTCTTCCGTAATTTTTTGAGGAACTCCCAGAACCCAATGGCTTTCATATTCTATGATGGCAAGAATGATCCTTGGGCTGAGGGAGTTTTCGAAGGCAATACGATCTACAGCCTCCGCGCCTGTCAGCCACCCGCCGCTGATGACATATTCACGGTAGTCTTTGAGATAACCGTTTTTTGAAGTGATGTAGGAAGCGGTGTTAAAATCGAGCGAGGATGGACCAAGCACCACTTCTGTATCGGGTATGATGCTATCGTTGGGACTCCTCGAGAGAATCGATTCTGGTCTTGGAATTAATAGCAAAGTACCTGTTGGCATAAGG
>CAIRYE010000225.1 GCA_903882765.1 uncultured Anaerolineae bacterium | reverse complement strand
TTGTTGGAATTGAAGAAATAGTTCAGTTTCGTGGGATCGCTTATGTGAGCTTTACCGATGGATCATAAATGTTCCTTTTGCAGCGGTGTTTTTTAATAGCAAATAAACAAGCGAGAAAAAAGGCCGTGCAGGTTGGGAATTCTTCTCTTATATAATGGTTAAACTTGGAAATACCGAGAGATTTAGGAAGTTGTCGGTTCGGCTGATGAGAAATCAGCAAGTATGCGGTTGGTCCTTCAAACTCATAAACGTTTTAACAACAAACGTTTCCTTTGCTAACATATTTCCAGCAAGATTAGCTTTGGTAAGCATTAAAAAACTAACTTTTTTCCTCGGTCCTTGGCATTTAAGCCAGCTCCGCGAGAAATCGACCTCCAAATAAATTCGATATAACCATAGCTCACCATCACCAACAAGTGAAAAAAGTAACTTTACAAGGATGCCCCTATAAGGTATTATTAGGCGGCTCTAAAGGAGCGTATTTTTTGTTTTCTATTTACAGCTTAGGCTGAAATTTACCAAAAAAAACTGGCATGGAGGCGAAATGACAGACTTGATCAATCAAATCACCAGCGATTTCCAAAAGCAGATTGATTCGTTCAGACCCGAAATTAGTGTTAGCGACATCGGTACGGTTACTGAAGCCGGCGATGGTATTGCGCGCGTACAGGGTTTGGCGAACATCAAATCTCAGGAACTCGTTCAGTTCTCGAACGGCGTGATCGGTATCGCTTTCAACCTGGAACAGTCCAGCGTTGGCGTTATCATCATGGGTGATTATTCCGAGATCTCTGAAGGTATGACTGTAAAAGGAACCGGCCGAATCGCGTCTGTTCCTGTTGGCGATGGGCTTATTGGCCGCGTAGTAAACGCGCTCGGTGAACCGATCGACGGCAAGGGACCGATCCAGTTCAGCGGGTACCGCCCGATCGAACGTATTGCCCCTGGTGTTATTGAACGTCAAGACGTTGATACCCCCGTACAAACCGGTATCAAGCCGATCGACGCGATGATCCCGATCGGTCGCGGTCAACGCGAGCTGATCATTGGTGACCGCCAAACCGGAAAAACCGCCATCGCTATCGATACCATCATCAATCAAAAAGGCAAAGGCCTCATTTGTATCTACGTTGCCATTGGCCAAAAGAAGAGCGCCATTGCTCGTACCGTAGCCTTGCTCGAAAAACAAGGCGCTATGGACCACACCATTTTCGTGGTTGCCTCCGCTGATGAATCCGCCGCTCTTCAATACATCGCCCCATACTCTGGTTGCGCTATTGGTGAAGAATTCATGGAAACTGGTCGTGACGCTTTGGTCGTTTACGACGATCTTTCCAAGCATGCTTGGGCTTACCGTCAGGTTTCCCTCCTTCTTCGCCGCCCCCCTGGACGCGAAGCCTACCCAGGCGATCTGTTCTACCTACACAGCCGCTTACTCGAGCGCGCCGCTCGTGTGTCTGTCAATTACGTCATTACCGCTGATGACTTCGCTGGCAAAACTGCCACCGTTGAAAACAGTGTGGATGGCCGTGTTTTCGCTGGCCCAATGGCCAAGCACGACGCTGAACAGGCTGTAAAATCCCTCGGTAAAGGCAAAGCTGTCGTGCTTGCCAATTCCGGTGGTTCCCTAACTGCCCTCCCCATTATCGAGACCCTTCTCGGTGACGTATCCGCTTATGTTCCTACCAACGTTATCTCCATCACCGATGGCCAGATCTACCTTGAATCCAACTTGTTCAACGCGGGTATTCGCCCAGCCGTAAACGTTGGTATCTCGGTTAGCCGCGTTGGTGGTGCTGCCCAAACCAAGGCTATGCGCCAGGTTGCTGGCCGCTTAAAGTTGGATATGGCTTCCTTCCGCGAGCTCGCCGCCTTCGCTCAGTTCGGTTCAGACCTTGATAAGGCCACCCAGAACCAGCTCAACCGAGGCCGCCGAATGCAAGAGATCCTCAAACAACCCCAGTATGAACCAATTTCGGTTGAACATCAGGTTGTTACCATCTTCGCTGGAACCAACGGTTATGCTGATGAAGTACCCGTGGAAAGCATCAAACAATGGGAAATGGACCTGGCTAAGTACTTCAACCAGTCTCACCCCGAAGTTTTGAAGGATATTGTTGAGAAGAAACAGATCTCAGCCGATAACGAAAGCAAATTACGCGCAGCTCTCGCCACTTTCAAAGTGACCTGGCAAGCCTAAACCAATGATGACCCAGGTATTGGAGTAAATTATGGCTTCTGCTCGCGAAATGCGGCTCCGTATTCGGAGCGTAAAAAATATTTCTCAGGTTACCCGCGCCTTACAAGCTGTAAGCGCGAGTAAAGTAAGAAAAGCGATCTCTGCCTTAATGGGAACCCGACCTTATGCTACCAAGGCTTGGCAAGTGCTTACGCACGTTGCCGGCCAACCGGGGCGTGATTCACTGCACCCCTTGCTCACTGGTAGAACCGATATCAAGAAAACGCTGGTAGTAGTGGTAAGCGGCGATAGGGGTTTGGCTGGTGCTTATAACACCAACTTGATCCGCTTTGTTCTCAAAAAGTTTGCCAACTACCCCACCCCGGTTAGCTTCATTGCTGTCGGTAAAAAAGGCCGCGACCTCTTAATGAGACGCCGTATGAATGTACTTGCTGATTTCAGCAACCTGCCCGCAGCCCCTAGCTTTATGGATGTTTCTGCCATTGGCCGCTTGGCTGTAAATGAATACTTACAGGGCCAGTTTGATGAAGTTTTCCTTGTTTACACTGATTTTGTGAACATGGTAAAGCAAGATCCCACCATCAAGAAATTGCTTCCTTTAGAAGTGGATGGCGGTTTAGACCACGTGATGTCTTACGATAAGCACACTGGACCTGTTGCCGCATACCAGTACGAGCCTGAAGAACGGGAAATTCTCGACGAGATCATCCCACGCTTCACCGCTTTACAGGTATACCAAGCCATTCTTGAGTCTCTGGCTTCAGAACACGCGGCCAGAATGGTTGCAATGAGGAACGCTACCGATAACGCTATTGAATTGGTATCTGGTCTGCAATTGCAATACAACAAAGTACGTCAACAATCAATCACGAGTGATATGCTCGACATCGCGGGTGGCGCTGAAGCGCTTGCCCAGGCAAAATAATCATGCTGGAGGCGAATAATGGCTAAAAATAACGGCCGAGTAGAACAGATTTTAGGTGGTGTGGTGGATGTTTCCTTCCCTGAAGGCGAACTTCCAGAAATTTTTGAAGCGATCAATGTTGCCCGCGAAGGCCAAGAGCCAATGGTTCTTGAAGTTCAAAAGCATTTGGGCAAAAACTGGGTCCGTACTGTAGCCATGGATACAACCGATGGTTTACAGCGCGGCGCCGAAGCGGAAGCTACCGGCAGCCCAATTATGGTACCCGTTGGAATGTCGACCTTAGGTCGAATTTTCAACGTTCTTGGCAAGCCCGTTGACCAACAGGGTGATGTAGCCGCTGAGGCATACTATCCTATTCATCGCTCGGCTCCAAGCTTTGCTGAACAATCAACCAATGTTGAGATCTTTGAAACCGGTATCAAGGTCATCGACCTTATCGCCCCCTTTACCAAGGGTGGTAAAACTGGTATCTTCGGTGGCGCCGGTGTAGGCAAAACCGTGGTCATCACTGAGCTCATCTCTTCCATCGCCCGCGTACACAAAGGCAACTCCGTGTTTGCCGGTGTAGGCGAGCGTACCCGCGAAGGCACGTCGCTTTATCGCGAAATGATCGAATCTGGAGTTATGAAGGATACCGTTATGGTGTTCGGCCAGATGAACGAACCGGCAGGCGTACGTTTGCGCGTTGCCCTCTCTGCTCTTGCTATGGCGGAATACTTCCGTGATCAAGGCAAAGACGTTCTTCTCTTTATCGATAACATCTTCCGCTTCACTATGTCCGGCTCTGAGGTATCCGCCCTTCTCGGTCGTATGCCATCCGCGGTTGGCTACCAGCCCACCTTGGCTACTGAAATGGGCGAACTGCAAGAACGTATTACCTCCACCCGAAGCGGTTCCATTACCTCCATGCAAGCCGTATACGTGCCCGCGGATGACTACTCCGATCCCGCTCCGGTTGCTACCTTTACCCATCTCGACGCGACCATCGCCCTCGAGCGAGCCATTTCTGAAAAAGGTATCTACCCCGCGGTAGATCCTCTTACTTCCACAAGCCGTATTCTCGACCCCAACATCGTGGGCCTCGAGCATTACAATACCGCCCGAGAAGTACAGCGCGTTCTTCAACGCTACAAAGACCTTCAGGACATCATCGCCATTCTCGGTGTTGATGAACTCTCCGAAGACGATAAACAACTGGTATCTCGCGCTAGGAAGATCGAAAGATTCTTCAGCCAGCCATTTGTTACCGCCGAACAGTTCACCGGCATCAAGGGCGAATACGTTCCCCTCAAAGAGACCATCCGCTCCTTCCGCGAAATCTTGGATGGTAAATGCGATGATCTGCCCGAACAAGCCTTCATGATGGTTGGTACCATTGATGATGTGCGTACAAAAGCCGAAAAATTGGCCCAGGCTGCCTAATAAATTTATAACCGAGGGGCAGTGCGTGGGGTACCAACTCACCTACACACTGCCTTTATAGGACGATACTATGCCAATTCGATGCGAAATTGTTTCTCAAGATAGAATGGTCTACCAGGGTGATGCCGATATTGTGGTACTCCCCGGTACTGATGGCGAGATGGGTATTTTGCCCCACCATGCCCCATTATTAACCACATTAAAATATGGCTATATCAAAGTTCGCACCAAAAATGAAGAACAGGTCTTTACTGTAGCCGGCGGTGTTGCTGAGATCCAGCCTACTATCGTAACAGTGTTGGCCGATGCCGCCGAGAACGTGGACGAGATCGATGCCGAGCGCGCGGAAACCGCCAAAAGGCGAGCTTCTGATCAGTTAACCAAAGTCAAGGCGGATGATGTAGATACCTACCTTGCTCTTGAATCAGCCCTGCGCCGTAGCAATCTGCGCCTTGAAGCCATCAAAAAATATCACTCCAATAAGAGATCTATCTACAGGGAAGAGTAAACTGCTTATATGGCAGGATTCACAAAAAATCTTGGAATAGACCTGGGAACCATCTACACACGAATTGTAGAAGGTTCTCAAGTTTTAATTGAAGAACCAACCGTTGTGGCAATTGATGTTCAGGACCAGAAGATCGTTGAGATCGGCGCGAATGCCAAAAATATGGAAGGCCGAGTACCCGATTCGATCGAAGTGATCCATCCCCTCCAGAACAGCGTTATTGCCGATTACGAAATAACCGAAAGCCTGCTTCGCGTGCTGTTACAGCGCGTTAGCGGTCCTATCCGCATTTTCCGTCCCAATGCCATGATCTCGGTTCCCTACGGCGTTACCAGTGTTGAAATGCGCGCGGTACACGAAGCCGTTCTGCAAGCCGGCGCTCGCGAGGCATACCTTGTTCAGCAACCACTAGCAGCGGCCTTAGGCGTAGATCTACCGATCAACTCCCCATCTGGGAATATGGTCATTTGCTTGGGCGGCGGCAGCACACAATGCGCTGTGTTGGCTATGTATGGCATCGTAACGGCCGAAACCATGCGCTCCGGCGGTATGGCCCTAGATGAAGCCATCATTACCTATGTACGCCGAAAATATGGCATTATTCTGTCCAACGTAACCGCAGAACTGCTCAAAATTAAGATCGGCGCAGCTATACCTCAGGATGTAGACCAGAGCATGGAAGTACAAGGGCAAGATCAGGTTAGCGGTTTACCCAAACCTATCACCATCTCCACCTACGAGATCGTGGAAGCGCTGCAAGAACCTTTACGCCAGATCGTTGAGATCTGTCGACGGGTTTTAGAAAAAACGCCCCCCGAACTTGTCTCTGATATCATCGACCGTGGAATGGCACTCACCGGTGGCGGCGCGTTATTACGCGGTACCGATAAGCTGCTTACCCGCTCGCTGGGCATCCCCGCCTATATGGTCGATAATCCACTTAGCTGCGTTGCCGAAGGCACCGCCAAAGCGCTATCGATGTACCCGATCCTCAAACGAAATTTACCGAGAATATAAATAGAAAAGCCGCTCATTTCTGAGCGGCTTTTTTTATATCACAAAATACTGCTTACCCTTTTGCTGCCGAGATATTGACCAACCAAGTTATACCAAACTTATCCACTAACATCCCGAAGGTATCACCCCAATTCGCCAACACCAAAGGCTGCGTTATTGTACCGCCCGCTGAGAGGCCATTGAAATAACCTGTCAATTCCACTTCGTTATCGCCGCTGAGGGTAAGTGTAATGTTATTTCCAGCAACGATCTCCATTCTATCCGGGGTATCAGATGCCATGAAGGTGATCCCATTTGCCACCTCCAATTGAGAATGCATGACCAAATCCTCATCACCCGCTTCTTGTGGAACATTGAAATCCTTGAAAGTGCCAACAGTTAGCTCACCGCCAAAGACCGATTTGTAAAATTCCATCGCCTCGCGGGTATTTCTTTTAAAATTTATATATGGGGAAAGTATAGATTTCATTAAATTCTCGCAAATCCTTTCTAATTGGACAATATTTGTCCAATTTTATCACAAACCAAAACAAAAAAACACGAGCTTTTCAGCTCGCGTCTTCGTTTTGGTTGAGGTAGTAGGCCATTCTTTGCAAACCGATGACCGGATCGATGTATTGTACCTTTACATCCGATGGCACCGACAGATGGACTGGAGCGTAGTTGAGTATGGCTTTGATGCCGATTTCGACCAATTTGTTGGTGATCACTTGGGCAGCCTTTGCTGGAACACACAACATGACCATTTTCCTAGATACGTTTTCAATTGTAGGAATGCTGGTGACGTCTTTGATAATATAATCCCCTACCTGGTTACCGATCTTACCAGGATCATTGTCAAAACAATCGCTGATACGAAATCCTCGATCGCGAAACCCATTATAGCGAACCAAAGCATGGCCCATATCACCCATACAGATTACCATTACATCCCAAATACTTCCCACCTGCAAAATTGTCTGTAAGTGGTCAATAAGAGCTTCAACGTTATAACCTGTGCCTTGCTTGCCAAACTCACCAAATTGAGATAGATCCTTACGGATCTGGGCTGCGGAAATATTTACCTTGCCACCTAACTCTAGCGATGATGTATTTTGCACGCCTTCTAAATGCAAAAACTGCAGCGCACGCAGGTAAACCGGTAATCGGCTAACGATTACATCAGGAACGACTTTTTTTAG
>CAIRYE010000224.1 GCA_903882765.1 uncultured Anaerolineae bacterium | reverse complement strand
TTTCGAGTAAGAATCTTGGCAACAATTTTCTCTTCACATCATGATTTTTGTATTGGCATAGCTATTGGATGCTATAATTACCCAAAGGGATATTTAGAGGATATGGCGACCTTAGAGCAAATAACACCCAATACGATCGTCTCGGGAATTCTTTACAATCAAAGTGTTTCGATCGAAAAATCCACCTGGTACGGTGAAGGCTGCCTTGAGGTGATCTACAAATCCTCCGATGGATCGATCGGCAATCGGCTTCTATATCGGGACGATGAGCCAACCTTGCAGATCGTTACCGCCGGCCGTCCCTGGTCGTTTGACGCAGACGGTGAAACCTTCCGACTAGTAGCAGAGGCTGACCGGATCCGGCTTGCCCACCCTTTCGACCCCATGCTCGCCATCCACACCTCCGTGGTCGAGCCCTTACCCCACCAAATTACCGCAGTTTACGAATCCATGCTTCCACGCCAGCCGTTGCGTTTCCTATTGGCGGATGATCCTGGTTCTGGCAAAACCATCATGGCTGGTCTTCTCATCAAGGAGCTCATCGCTCGCGGGGACCTCGTCCGCTGTATGATCGTCTGCCCCGGCAGCCTTGCCGAGCAATGGCAAGATGAGCTTTACCAAAAGTTCAACCTCGCCTTTGAGATTCTCACCAATGACAAACTCGAGGCATCCCATTCGGGTAATTGGTTCAATGAAGCCAACCTGATCATTGCCCGTTTGGATAAACTTGCCCGCGATGAGAATGTCCAAATGAAGATCAAGGCTGTTGAGCAAGAATTCGACCTGGTTGTTGTCGATGAAGCTCACAAAATGTCAGCCTCAAAATTTGGAAACGAAGTTAAATATACAAGGCGTTACCAACTTGGCCAAATGCTTTCAGAAAAAACGCGCCATTTCTTGCTGATGACAGCCACACCTCACAACGGCCGCGAAGAAGATTTTCAGCTTTTCATGTCGCTCATCGATGGCGACCGGTTTGAAGGCCAATACCGGCAGGGTGCGCACTCAAGCGATGTTTCGGACCTAATGCGCCGCATGGTCAAGGAAAAACTTCTCAAGTTTGATGGAACACCGCTTTTTCCACCGCGCTATGCCCATTCCCTCGACTATAAACTTTCAGACCAAGAAGCCGTCCTTTATTCCCAGGTCACTGAGTATGTTCGGGAACAGTTCAACCTGGCCGATAAGCTTTCCGATAATAAAAAAGCCGGCAACATCGGTTTTGCGTTAACCATCCTTCAGCGCAGGCTCGCGTCCTCCCCAGAGGCGATCTACCAATCCTTGCGCCGCCGGCGGGAACGCTTGGAAACCCGCCTTCAGGAAGTGGAACTCTCGAACCGGGTTGCCGCTATTCAGATGACCCCGATCCTTGACGCGGAGGATATCGAGGATCTTGAGGATTACCCAGATGATGAACTCGATCCTCAAACAGAAGAGGTCCTTGACCAGGCAACCGCGGCCCGCACCATTGATGAGCTGAAAAAAGAACTCCAAACTTTGCGCAAACTGGAAGCCGGCGCCCAGGCTGTACGCTTGAGCGGTACCGATAAAAAATGGACCGAGTTAGCCGATCTCCTCCAAGGCATCTTCGTCGCCAACACCAAAAAGCAGGTTTCCGAGCTTGGTCCAAAATATGGTTCAGGCCCACGGAAACAACCCGTAGGGGACCCGCAGCAAAAGCTGGTCATCTTTACGGAGCATCGCGACACGTTGAATTATCTGTACAAACAGATCACTAGTTTCTTCGGTGATCCCGGAACGGTGGTGATCATCCATGGCGGTATCCTGCGAGAGGAACGTCACAAAGCACAGGAATCCTTCCGCTACGATCCCTCGGTCAAGATCCTTTTGGCAACCGATGCCGCCGGCGAAGGTATCAATCTTCAGCGTGCGCATTTGATGGTCAATTACGACCTGCCCTGGAATCCGAACCGATTGGAGCAACGTTTCGGCCGCATTCACCGTATCGGGCAAACCGAGAACTGCCACCTGTACAATCTAGTGGCAACAGAAACGCGTGAAGGCGAAGTGTACAAGCGCTTGCTCACCAAACTCGAAACCGCGCGCGAAGCTCTTGGTGGGCAGG
>CAIRYE010000223.1 GCA_903882765.1 uncultured Anaerolineae bacterium | reverse complement strand
CGCTAGAAACGGGAAACCGGCATTTTTGGGGATGTTGTACCAGTAATAACCCTCTTTCGAAAACTGTTGTTTGAGCGAAAGTGTAAGGACCACCGCGCCGATCGATTTTAGATCTAATAAATTTTGCAGGTATGTTGGCGGCAGTTCTTTAACGATAGAGGTAACGTGACCAGGGGAAGTGGTTAGCAGCACTTTATCAAAGCCGCCGCTCAACGCCCCTGCATCCAGATCGATCAGACCTGTCGCTTGGTTTTTGGCAACGTTTCTAACCAGTGTGGATAAGTGCAAGGTTACCCCTTTGGTTTTTAAAATGGCTACAAAATCATCCGCAAATGCCTGAAAACCGCCTTTATAGGTACCTAAGCGGGTTGTACGAGCGTGCAGCCGTGCCCACATCCATGCCATATTCACTTTTTTTGCGTAAGTCGGGCCAAACTTACCAACAACCAGAGGTTCCCACATCAGCTCGTATACGGCGTCACCAGTCCACTTACGCATCCACTCATCAACCGTCACTTTTTCCAATTCTTGCCAATTGGAGGTTAAACGCAAGTAAAGACCCACTAACCCAAAACGGATCTTATTGATGCCCCAGCCGAGACCAGGGAACTTGATGGCATTCACGATCGAATCCAGCGGGAAGAATTTTCCTTGATGGTACATCACAGTGAGTGGCCTTGGAAAGAGTACGTTTTGGCGTAATCCTAACTCCTCCATCAACCCCAGCATCGAGGCATCAGAAGCAAACCAGTGATGGTAAAACTTTTCCACAGACCAATCCCAACCAGGCTCTTTGAACCCGCTCGCCAAGCCGCCTACATGATCAGCAGCTTCGAATACAGTTACGTCGTGACCAGCATTCACCAGATCCCACGCGGCAGAAAGACCAGCATAGCCAGCGCCTACAATTGCTATTTTCATAAACCTACTCCAAAAGCGGTTCTACGTATCATCGTCCATCCTTGGCTTCTTCACGCAGCTGATCACTCCAATGGATACCCTCACGGGAAAGGAAATAAGCGCCCAAAAGTGTGATCGGGATCCATAAAGCAGCGTGAAGAGTCAGTGTGTAAGCAGCGGCAACCGCCTTATCCACCCCATAAGCGGTGAGAACAGCAATGCCTGGGGCATCAAAAGTTCCGATGTACCCCGGAGCCGAGGGGATGGTGGTGGCGAGGTTGACGATACCATTCATTAACATGAGAGCGAAGAATGATACCGAGAAATTAAAAGCGTGCATCACGAACCAATATTTAAGCGTTTCTAATATCCATATAATGAAGGAGGTGACAAAGACCATTAGAATGCTGGCTGGCGAACGCAGTGAAGCCAAACCATCGAGAAATTTATGCGCGACAGAAAGTATCTTCTCTTGAAATTGTTCGGGTAGAAATTTTTGGCTAAATCCTTCCACTAACCAAATAGTTTGAGCAGGGAACATTGCCCCCAACAAAAAGATCATTAACGCCAAAAGAAAAATAAGCGTACCGTAAATAGCCACTTGCTGAATATTGCCAACAAAACCCGAAGCGGATTGTAATTTTGCCAACTCACCTAGATTGATGAAAACAAAAGAAAGCATTACTACACCATCGAAGATACGTTCCACGATGATGGTTGCCAACGACGCGGTCACTGGCACGCCTTCTTTCTTTTTTAGGATTATGGCTCGCAACACCTCGCCAGCGCGTGCTGGATAGATGTTGTTGCCCATATAGCCAATGGTAGTGATCGGGAACATAGCATTGGTGGATATCTTTTTTACGGGTTTTAGCAAATAATGCCATCGCCATGCCCGTACCCAAACACCAATAAAATACACCGTGATCCCCGGGAAAAGCCACCAATAATTGGCGGTCTTGATCACATCCCAAAACTCGCCAAGCCGTAACCCTTTTAGCGAGAACCAAACAAAGAAAACGCTTATCAGAACGCCAAGCCAAAATTGCCATTTTTTCATATTGTTGATTTTATCACTTGAAAGGATTTGGTTAGAATTTTTTTAGAAGTACGCTTGACGAAAGAAATTATTTACACTATTGTCAAAGGATCACAAAATTAGCCATAGAAAGAAGCTGAATGACTGAATACACCTTTCTTGAACCCAATTACGATGGCTTGACATTTAAATCGAGGCAGTGCGATCATCAAATTCTCAACGGGGTTACTTTTTCAGATTGCGAATTCATCCAATGTTCCTTTGAACAAACCAACATTAACAGTTGCAAATTCCGTGGCTGTTCCTTTTCTAAATGCAACCTCAACCTCATTCAGCTAGATGGTACAAGCTTCTCGAATGCGCACTTCGAGGACTGCACCATCCTTGGGGTGAATTGGGCAAGAGCCGCATGGAGAAAAGGGGAAATCAGTTCTAAATTTCGATCGATCGACTTCGTTGGATGCG
>CAIRYE010000222.1 GCA_903882765.1 uncultured Anaerolineae bacterium | reverse complement strand
CAAACCCCAACTCGCTGACGTGCACATTCTTCCCCTCAAATTCAGCAAAAGTGAGGTTTTTTAAGCCTAACCCCAATGCCTTGTTGATCTTCTCAAACATGCCCTGATAGCTGTATGGGATAGCCTTTTCGGGGTCGAGGCCGAGCCTGCGAGCCATAGTGGCGATCTCTTTAAAGGTCTCGCCTTCAATTTCAACGAACTTGCCGATAGGCGCTTCGTCTAGCGTGATCAAGCTTCCATCGATCTCGTACATAGCGCGGTATTTTTCGTAGATTGCGCTCTCGTGATAGCCGAGTTCCCATAACATCAGGCGGGCATTATCAAAATCGCTCACCACGATCTCGATCTCGGTACGCTGCAGTGATTTGCCCACCATCTGCCCTGGCCCCTTAAAGGTTAGCCTCACATCGTTGTATTTACGCAGCCGCAACACCTTACGATCGTTAGAAAGGCTGTTGTTGTCATCATCATAGCGCAGGTTGTACTCAAAGGCGCGCGGCTCAACACAAACAGCGCCGATGTCTTTTAGGCGCTGTTCGATCTTATCAAGGTCACCTACTAAAAACTTGGATTCGGTTTCCTGATTATTTTTTGTCATCTATGCGAAAACCTAACTGACCACTAACATGGACTGTTTTTGCTCTACTTTATCACCCGGTTTCACTTTGATGCGGCTTACCACACCATCTCGCGGGGATTTGAGCTCGTTTTGCATTTTCATGCTCTCGAGCACCAACAACACTTGCCCTTTCACTACTGTATCCCCATCGTTCACTGGAATAGCAACCACCAACCCAGGCATGGGAGATTTCAGATTATATTCCTCAGAGCCCGATGCCGCCGAACTGGAGGATCGCAATCGTTTTTCACGATCGTCTTCTACACTTACGTTATATTGGCGGCCACGCAGCAATACCTGCCACTGTTCGTCATCATTGTAAACATAGGCCTCATGGCTTCTGCCGTCGATCAGCAAGGAGTAGACGATCTGACCATTGATCGATCCAAAATCCACATTGATGACCTTGCCGTTCAAGCTGACTTGCTTGTCATTGAGTATCTCGCACTCGTATTCTTTATTTTCGATGGTTGTTATGTATTTCATCGGTGCATTCTTTCCCAACGGCCAACCCATTTCCAGTTGCTGGTGTCGCGCTCGTTGCGCATCACAAACTGGCTGGCTTTTTGTTGCTCATTGTGCGCTACCAAGGTAGCCAACACAGCGGCGATCTCTTCATCGGCTTCGTTGCGTTCTTCCTGAACCATAAATCGTTCTTCGATGAATCGGGTATCGAACTGACCACCCATAAAGCGATGGCTGTTCATCAACATTTGGTGAAACGGGATATTGGTGCGAACACCTACGATGCGATATTCTTCCAAAGCCCGGCGCATTCGCAGAATGGCGGCTGCGCGGGTTTCACCCCAAACGATCAATTTAGCGATCATCGGGTCGTAGTAAGGTGAGATCTCAAAGCCTGGGTAAACGCCAGAATCGACGCGAACACCCGGCCCGTTCGGGATGAGGTTGGTGGTGATCATGCCGGTAGAAGGCATAAAGTTGTTGAAGGGATCCTCGGCATTGATTCGGCATTCCATGGCGGTGCCGTTGATCTTGATGTCTTCCTGACGGTAGGTCATCTCGCGGCCGCGGGCAATTCGGATCTGTTCTTTAACGATATCGATACCGGTGATCAGCTCGGTGATGGGGTGCTCAACCTGCAAACGGGTGTTCATCTCAAGGAAGTAAAAGTTCTTGTCTTTATCCACTAAAAACTCGATGGTACCAGCGTTGACGTAATCCACCGCTTGAGCGGCTTTTACGGCAACATTGCCCATTTTTTGGCGTAATTCTTCATCCACAAAGGGGCTAGGGGCTTCTTCCACCAATTTTTGGTGCCGTCGCTGGATCGAACATTCGCGCTCGTTGAGATGAAGCACATTGCCATGCCCATCCGCAAGGATCTGGAACTCGATATGGCGGGCGCCTTCCACTAATTTTTCAAGGTAAACGTTGCCATCGCCAAAAGCGCTTTCCGCCTCACGTCGGGCGGATTTGATCAGCTCGGGCATTTCCTCAATATTACGAACCTCGCGCATACCTTTACCGCCACCGCCTGCGGTGGCTTTAATGAGCAGCGGGAAGCCGATCGTTTGGGCAATACTAAGCAGGTCTTCATCGTGCAGGTTGCCAACGTCCTCTGTGCCAGGTACTACTGGCACACCAGCTTTGCGAACGGTCTCACGGGCGGTCATTTTATCGCCCATAGCAGCAATGGAGGATGGCTTAGGACCGATAAAGGTGATCCCTTCATCCGCGCACATCGTCGCGAAATCTTCACGTTCGGCCAAGAACCCATAGCCTGGATGAATCGCATCGGCGCCGCTTTTCTTAGCGATCTCGATGATCTTATCCGCTCGTAGGTACGATTCTCGCGAAGGAGCTGGACCGAGTAGATAAGCCTCGTCGGCATAACGCACATGGAGCGCTTGGCGGTCGGCTTCGGAGAATACGCCGACGGTTTCAATGCCAACTTCGCGGCATGCGCGAAGAATTCGGACAGCGATCTCACCTCGGTTTGCGATCAGAACTTTGTTGAACATGGCCGCTCCTTTATAGTGGGATGTTGCCGTGTTTCTTGGCAGGGTTGGAGTCGCGCTTGTTTTGCAACATTTCCAGCGCGTTGATCAGCCTAGCACGGGTTTCGTGCGGTTCGATCACATCATCTACAAAACCGCGTTGCGCGGCAACATAGGGATTGGCAAACTTATCGCGGTAATCAGCCACTAGCTCCGCTTTGCGGGCAATGGGATCTTCGGCTTTTTCAAGCTCTCGGCGCAGGATAACGCTAACAGCTCCATCTGGCCCCATTACGGCGATCTCAGCGGTTGGCCAAGCAAAGTTAACGTCGCCACGGGTATGCTTGGGCGACATAACGCAGTATGCGCCGCCGTAGGCCTTGCGGGTGATGACGGTAATTTTTGGCACGGTCGCTTCACAATAAGCGTAAAGCAATTTGGCACCGCTGCGAATCACCCCATGATGTTCTTGATAGGTTCCGGGTAAGAAGCCGGGCACATCTTCGAAGGTGATGATGGGAATATTAAAAGAATCGCAAAAACGAATGAAGCGAGCCGCCTTTTCGCTGGCGTCGATATCCAGCACGCCGGCTAATACGGCTGGTTGATTGGCAACAACGCCAACACTGTGACCACCTAACCGGCTAAAACCCACTACCACATTCATGGCGTAGTTTTCATGCACTTCAAAGAACTGTCCATTATCCATCACCAAGGCTAATACATCCTTGATGTCGTAAGGTTTGCCAGGGTCATCCGGGATGAGGGAATCGAGCGCTTCTTCAGAGCGCAGCGGGTCATCAGTGGTGGCGACGAAGGGGGCGTCTTCCATATTATTTTGCGGTAAAAAGCTAACCAATTTACGAATGAGGAAAAGGGTATCAGATTCATTTTCGGCGGCAAAATGGCACACACCTGATTTTTCGGCATGTACGCTTGCGCCGCCCAAATCTTCGAAGGATACAT
>CAIRYE010000221.1 GCA_903882765.1 uncultured Anaerolineae bacterium | reverse complement strand
GCGCTCAAGGCAGCATAGCGGCTGGTGGGATCATAATCTTTTTCGAGTTTCTTAAGCACGATTGACGAACCGTCGTGCATCTGAACTTCACGGGTGCCACCTTCTTCAAAATCGTCTGGAAGCATGATCTCATCACGGGCTGGTACGTAGGAAATTTCATGAAGGGGGGCTTCATTGTCTTTGCCCCAAGTGTAAGAGTGGTAAGCGTTATCCTGATTGTTGAAGGTGACACAAGGGCTAACAATATCGATCACCGCGACACCATTGTGGGCAAAAGCGGCTTTGATCAACTCTTTAACCTGTTTCGGATCTCCGGCAAACGAACGAGCGACAAAACTGGCGTTCGAAGCGATCGCTTCCATACAGATGTCGATCGGCATATATTGATTTACACCTTGCTTTTTCAAAGATAAACCAACCTCAGCGGTTGCTGAGAACTGCCCCTTGGTTAGGCCATAAACACCATTATTTTCAATGATGTACACCATATTGGTGTTACGCCGCATTGTGTGTTTGAATTGACCCATACCGATGGAAGCGGAATCTCCATCGCCCGAAACGCCGATACCCTTCATAGTGGAATCACCGAATAAAGCTCCGGTTGCCAACGAAGGCATACGGCCGTGAAGGCTGTTGAAGCCAAAGGAACGATTGAGGAAATAAGTGGGGGATTTACTGGAGCAGCCAATGCCGCTAAACTTGATCACATTTTCGGGGCGAAGGTTCAGTTCGTATGCGGCGGATATGATCTGGCTGGCAATGGAATTATGACCACAGCCTTGGCAGAGCGTACTGGGTAAGCCTTTGTAGTCATTTTTACTGAGGCCAGCCAAGTTTACTTGGACAGCGTTTTCAGCCATAGGGAGATTTTCAGACATATTATTTTTTCTCCTTGAGTTGGATCTCAGCGATGATCCTTTTCGCGGTAGGGGGCATGCCATCGCTGAAGGCTACCGAAATGAGTTTGCTGGATAGATGTGGCATATTGATCAAAAGTTCTTCGTATAACTGGCCGTCTCTATTCATTTCAACGATATAAACTTTATCGTGAGTATTGATATAGTCTTCTACTTTGTCAGAGAATGGAATTGCTCGGATCCGTAGTAGATCGACCTTTTTGCCCATATCCTTATCAAGGATCGAGATCGCTTCTTCAACTGCAAAGGTGGTTGATCCAAAGGTTATGATACCTTCCTTGGCTTTATTATCGATCTCCAAAATTGGTTCAGGCAAATAATTCTTAGCGGTGGCGAATTTGGCTTTGATACGGTTCAGGTTATCTTCCCAAACAGCCGATTCTTCAGAATACTTAGCGTAGGCATCGTGGCCGGTTCCGCGGGTAAAATAAGGAGCCTTGGGGTGTTTATTGCCCGGTACCGTGCGGTAAGGAATGCCATCTCCATCAACATCTAGGTAGCGGCCCCATTCTTCCTTCATTTTTTCAAGGTCATCTTCCCATAAGACCTTACCCCGATCCATCGGCACATCCGGGAATTTGAAGGGGGCGGTCATCCATTGGTTCATACCAAAATCAAGGTCAGAGAGAATGATGACCGGTGTTTGAATGCGTTCGGCGATATCGAAAGATCTCCAACCAAATTCAAAGCATTCGTTGACCGAACCTGGTAATAGCACGATGTTGTCGGTATCACCGTGGCCCATATTCACAGCGAAATTTAGATCGCCTTGCGAGGTGCGGGTGGGTAAACCAGTACTTGGGCCGATTCGGGTAACATCCCAAATAACAACAGGGATTTCGGCGTAATACGCCAAACCAACGAACTCGGTCATTAAGCTTAGGCCAGGGCCGGATGTGGAGGTCATGGAACGAAGACCTGACCAACCAGCGCCGATGCACATACCAATGGCCGCTAGCTCATCCTCTGCCTGTACAACGGCGTATGTTTCTTTGCCATCCGCGGTTTTTCGAAGTTTGGGTAGGTATTCATTCAATTCTTCGGCAAGGCTGGTTGCGGGAGTGATAGGATACCAGCCCACAAATTGAACGCCACCATAGATAGAACCGAGCGCGCCGGCTAAGTTACCATCGGCCATGATCATGCCTTCGGTCTTATCCATATTTTCGAAGACATAGGGATCTACCTTGGTCAAATTTGTTTTTGCCCATTCAGCGGCTAATTTGGCAACATTTAAATTGAGGTCAATGGGTTTTCGCTTGCCTTTGAAGGCAAAAGATAGGGCAGCCTCAATTTTCTCCATATCAATATTGTGCATCTGTGAAAGAATGCCAACATAAACCATGTTCGAAACCAAATCTCGTAAATTCGTGGGAATATCAACAGCGGATTTTACGATATCTTTGACGGCCATTGGGTAAACAAAAATGTCATCCCGTTTGATCTCCGCACCGATCGATTTATCGTAATAAAACACACCGCCCGGGGTTACACTTGCCAGATCTTTTTCAAAGGATTTGGGGTTCATAGCAACAACGATCTCTCGTTCGTCTCGGCGGGCAATAAATCCATCCTTGCTGGCGCGGATAATGTACCAGGTGGGAAGACCCTGGATGTTGCTCGGGAATAAATTCTTCCCGGAGACGGGTATGCCCATTTTGAAGAGGGCGCGCAAGATGGTTGAATTCGAAGTTTGTGACCCCGATCCATTTGCGGTTCCAACGATTATAGAAAAATCATTAATAATTTTTTGAACCATATAATCCTCTAAGTGTGAATTAACGTCCACTCGCTGGACGGTTATCTAACAAATTTACTAATAGATCCGCGTGTTCCTTCATTGCGTCATAACCTTTTTGGTATTCATTGGATACGATGGAGTCAACCATAATTTTATGATAATCCCATACAGCCCGAAGGTAGGCATAATCGGTAAAAAAATTTAGGCCGATCAATTCGTAGGCTTTCCAATAAGCTTCCAAGATTCCGGAAACAAAGGGGTTGTTTAGTTTTGAGTAAATGGTGAGATGGAGGTTTTTGTGTTGTTCGTGAGGGATCTGTATCGGGGACCCATTGAGTTTTTCGAATGCCTGTTGGATGATCTGTTGCAATTTTTGCTGATCGTCCGAATCTAATAAAATAACCGCTTCTTCCCAAAAAGAAAACTCGATCTTTTGACGAAGGTCAGAGAACTTAATAAATGAATCTTGGTCTTCGATCAACAAGTAATTGAGACCAAGCATTACGGATGGATAAAAATCAAACGGAGTTTTTTTGATACCGGTTCGGGGGCGAACCTCGACAAACCCGAGCGCTTTGGCAACCTCAAGTTGTTCGCGAAGCGCGGCAACACTGATACCGATCTCTTTGCTGATGACAGAAAGAGAAGGGATGTTATCGCACTCTTTTGGGTATTTCGCCAAATATTTTAAGAACTCAGAAAGGTTTTCTTGGGTAGGCATATAATATTATTAATATGATTTATCAGATTAATAATATTATAACACAAATTCAAATCCAATTAAACGCGTGAACGGTAATCGAGAGCGGTCTGAGCCATCAACGCGGCGCCGATATACAACGCCTCTTCATCAAAATCAAACCTCGGATGGTGGTGGCCAAAATCAAGACCTTTTTCAGGGTTTTTGGACCCGATGAAAAAAAAGGTGCCCGGAATTTGTTTTTGATAGTAAGCGAAATCTTCCGCTCCCATGGTGGTAAATCCTTTAGTTTCTACTTCCATAGTCGGAAACAGTTTAGTAGCGCTCCGTTGGGCAAATTCTGTGGTAAATGGGTCATTTACCACCGGAAAGGTAATATTGCTGATCCTTACTTCCGCCGCGCAATTTAAGCCGGCAGCAATTGATTCCGCGATGGTGGTAAGGCGTTCTTGGGCTAAGTGGGAGACTTGTTCATTGAAAGAGCGAATCGTTCCCTTCATCTTTACAGAATCCGGAATCACATTGAAAGCGTCTCCACCATTTACCGCGCAAAACGACACAACGCAGGCATCTTGTGGGTTTACGTTTCGCGAAACGATCGATTGGCTTGCGTTGATAATATTTGCCATGGCGATGATCGGGTCAGCCGCCAGATGGGGGATCGCCCCGTGGCCGCCTTTCCCCTTTATTTCAAT
>CAIRYE010000220.1 GCA_903882765.1 uncultured Anaerolineae bacterium | reverse complement strand
CGACCTAACCGCCCAGGAAGTACAGCAGGTTTTCTCGCGGAACTTTTTAAGCGAGCCCACCGAAACCCTGCAAAGCGAATTCAACATCCTAAAAAAAGCCCAAGCCGATGGCGTGCGGATAATGCTCAGTGGTTGGGGCGGTGATGAAGTGGTTTCCGCCAACCCCGCCGGCTACATCGCCGGCCTCTTCCTGCGAATGGAGTGGGTGCGGCTGATCCGCCTTACCGGCGGCTATCGCTCCCCATCACGCTTCATTAAAATGCTGCGCAATATCCATCACAACCTCAAGATCATGAGCGGCGGAGAATTCCCCTTCCATCAAGTCTTTAATGAGCGCAAACAACTGCTTTATGGCCTAACCCAAGGCCCGCTTCGGCAGGCCGTGCAACAAGTACGCCCAAAAACCTTGCCCAAACCCTCCTTCCGATACTTCCAAAAACACCTGTGGGAACACGGCCATCTCTTCCACCGCATCAGCGATTGGGACCGCCACGGCGCTGCCTTCGGCCTAGAATACCGCTACCCGCTGCTCGACCGCCGCCTGCTCGAATACATCATCGCCATCCCTTTCGAGGTCAACTTCCCATACCCCACCCGCGGAAAGCTGATCCGCCAAACGTTGGCGGGCTTCATTGGGCAAGACCAAGCCTTTGGCAGGATAAAGTTAGAAGACTACCGCCAACCGATCTTCCAACAAACCATCGTGGATGGCGCTCGTTTGTGTGCCGAGGCGATAACCACCCCCGATCGGCTGCAAAATCCCTACATCCACGCCGAGAATTTATTCGAAGCCCTAAAAAACCATACCTTTAGCACCGAAGATTATTGGAATAACCGCATCCTACGTGAACTCATCAACATCAGCCAGGTCAACTTCAATGAGTACGATGCCCTCCCCTGAAAATTTCAGCCCTGAGCTGCGCGCCTTGGTCAGCCTATTCGGCAAAACCACCTCCGCCGATCTCAGCGCCATCGAGCCCAGGCGGTTCATCACCCTGGCACGGCGGCACAAACTTGGCCCGCTGGTCTTGCGCAAGTTGGCAGAGCATGGCATCCATCACTCCGTTATCCAAACCCGCCTACAAAAAGGGCTGGACGATGCCAAACCTAGAGCCTTGCGTACCAACCTCGAGATCGGCCTGCTCGCCGATCTGGCCCAAAAAGCCGGTATCCCGCTGATCATCGCCAAAGGGCCGGTGCTCTCCAAAACGCTCTATGGCCGCGCCGATCTAAAAACCTCCGCCGACCTCGATTGGTTCACCCTGCCCGAAACAATGCCCCAACTCACCACCCTGCTCCAACAACAAGGCTACGCGCACCCCTACGCCACCTTAAAAATGACCCCCCGCAAACTGCAAGCCCTCTACGAAGCCCAGCACGATATCCCCTTCACACACCCCGCCCGCGGCATCCCCAACGAAGTACATTGGTCCTTTGGCACCAACCAGCAAGGCATCTCGCCGCGGCTTTACCAGCAAAGCATATCGCGCGCCCAAACCTTGCGATGGGGCGAGCATACCATCAGCGTTTTCACCAACGAAGAT
>CAIRYE010000219.1 GCA_903882765.1 uncultured Anaerolineae bacterium | reverse complement strand
TCCCCATTCAAATGGGTTCCGTTCTTACTTTCCATGTCTTCCAGATCCACCCCATTTTTACCTGGTAATAGGCGGGCGTGATAACGGGAAACTTGACGATTTGAAACAGTGATATCGCACGAGACATCACGACCGATCAGCAAAGGACGATCAACTACCCATCGTTCTCCACTTCGTTCGCCGGTTAGCGCAACGAGAAGAGGCGCATCATTACTTTCAATCATAACAATTCCATTTTTCCATTACGATATAATATAGCAGAATTTCCAACTATATGTAAACAAACTATTCTTGTTATATTATAAATACAACACACCAACCAATCAAATGGAGATAAAACCGAATGCCACTCCCGCTTGAAACGGGCATGATCCTACGAAATCGTTACCAGATCCTTGACCGCATTGGCCAAGGGGGAATGGGTAATATTTACCTTGCCTTAGATACTCGCTTGCAAGGTAGGAAATGTGCCGTTAAGGAAGTTGAGCATGAAAAGAATCTCTCCGCCAATATTCTGCAAGAAGCCAGGGATCAATTCCAACGTGAGGCTTCGGTATTAGCCCGCCTCGACCACCCCAACCTTCCCAAGGTCTCTGATTATTTTTCGGTGAACGAAAAAGATTATTTGGTAATGGATTATGTACCCGGCAAAGACCTGCGAACTTTGTTGCTGGAAGCCAAAGAAAAAAACCAGCAGTATTTGAACGAAAAGGATGTGCTGGACTGGGTATCCCAATTATCAGATGCCCTCATCTACCTTCATAGCCAAATCCCGCCCATTGTACACCGAGATATAAAACCATCCAATCTCAAGATCACACCGGATGGGTATTTAAAATTGGTTGATTTTGGTTTGGTGAAGATACTTACCCCGGGCGAAGAAACGATCACGATCATACAAGGGCAAGGTACCTTACTCTACACCCCTCTAGAACAATACGGCGGATCCGACACTCACACAGATGTTCGATCCGATATCTACGCGCTTGGGGCAACGCTCTACCACCTTGTCACCGGTCAAGCTCCGGTTGATGCCCGCCAGCGATTCCTCAACCCCGATATTCAGCTGAACCCTCGCAGTGTTAATTCGAGCATTAGCCCACGTACCGAAAAGGCGATCCTTTGGGCGCTAGAGGTTCACCCAACCCATAGGCCGGATTCAGTGGATACATTTCGGAAGTATTTGTATGGCACGAAGGAATTGCCCGCCAGGCCGATCATTCGACCTTCACGAGTTAGTTTGATCGATATTTTATTTGAACCACCCGAGATCGTATTGATCTCATTAATGGTTGTTTTACTATTTCTCAGCCTTATTTCCACGATTGGCCAATAAAAACCATATCTCCGCGACGGAGAGCCCACCCAATTGCCCTAATAATGTTTTTTGAAGAAAGGTGGTAAGACTGCCTCCGTTTTTGGCAAGGTCCCCTGTCGAACCGCCCAATAAGATGGCATTGTAATACACCAACCCGCCTATTAAAGCTAATACAGCGAACCGTACCGACCAGCGGGAATCGACAAATTGGTTCGCTACAATAAACGCCAAGAACATACCCGCCAACAACACGGATACCACCAATAACCAACCGGTGAATGTCGGAAATCCATTCTTCGTCAAGAAAACGCTTTGTCCATTGGTCTGATCCTCCGCGATCGCGGTAGATACAGCTGTTGGAACAGCCTGCTCGGCAAGCCTATTTGGAGTGGGGGTAACAATAATGATCGTTGAACCCTGCTCATTGACATCGAGTTGGATAATTTCTGATAATACTGCTGGTTCACTCACCGCCGTTATCTCAAAATAGCCCGATTTATCCAAACGGAAGGTTGAACGAGCCACACCGCCTTCGGTCTGAGATTCAACCTGCTGAACAAAGGCGTCGGCAGAGGATAACGAGAAGATGACCGGGGTACCGTCAGGCACTTCGTGTTGATTTTTATCCAGAATAACTCCGGTCTTAATCGTGATCGTGTCTCCTACTTTATAGGACGGAGGGATAACCGGTTCCAATGTGCCGTTATTTTCTTGTAATAGGCTTGGTACAGAGGATGATAAGGCAATCGGTGTTACCAGCGTTTCGGGGGTTACTCCCAGCGGCTCAATGCTTAGGGTGATCACCTGGTTTATGTTTGGAGATGTTACTGTAATTAGATCATATCCAATACCAGAAATACTCACCGGAGACGCGCCAACAGGCGATAATTCTTGAAATAACAAGCGGGCGGCAATATTAACAAATGTGGGGGATGGATCATACATCGCGTAAAAGGCGGTTAATTTCGAGATATCTGTAGCGCCTAAAAAGTAAGGAGCGCCGAAGGAGAACAGCACTACCTTCTTATCGGACAAAAGTCCTTGCTTTTCATTTAGAAAACGCCTTAATGTTGTTAGCTGTTGCGAACCTTCTGGCATGTCTTGTGTCGATAAAATGACCCATTCCGCGCGACCAATGGCATTGATCAGGTCTTTGTTTTCTAACCGATCATCCAGCATCAGCCCAAGATCATCAAAAGAAAATGAGGAAAGGTGGCTTGGAACCACTAAACCATCCGCCAGCGGCCCATAAAGCCGATTAACGACCGTTTGGAAGGAATCGATGGGAAGCACCGTGCCGATCGAACACGTGGAACATTGTTGCTCTGAACGAGTATCCGTTATGAAAACGATGTAATCCAACGATTGCGGCGGATCTGGAAGAACGACAGAAAGTTCTGTTAGGGAGGGATTGATGATGGTTGCTGATCTTTTCGCGATGGTAAATTCAATATCATTTTTAATGAGCTCGGTTGCAGGGGGCAGCGTGGTTGGCTGCGATTGAAACGCTGAAAACGAACCAAATTGTCGTTCCTTTTGTTTTAAGATCCGCATAACAGATTCATCTACCCGGCGGGCAAAATCAGCATCATCCTGATACCGCTGGGCAAAAAACTCGATCGTTTTTACTACGCTCGTGTAATTATCTCCGTCAACCGTGGAGGCAATGTTCCCCATCATCAGTAGATCATTCCCCGCTAAAAACGCGTCTCGCGTTACTAAACGGGCGTTAAAATTTGTTGATCCTGGATCATAGAAATTTCGAACCGCCTGGGTGCCAAGATCATCGCTCACGATCAAACCACCCTGCTGCCGCCAAGTATCGATCGCTGGTAAAGCGATCAATTCCCCCAAAGCTTGCTGATCAAAGCTGATCGGGCGGGTAGTTGCCCGAATGTTGCCCTGAAACCCTTGGTAACGAATATGAGTGACCAACAATCCATCTATCTGGTGGGAAGGTTGATCCGCGTCACCGGTTACCGCGAAAAATGGCGCGAGCTCATACGCCTTGAGTTCATCTAACGACTTCCGGACGGTAGGTATCTCTTGATCAGCCTCTCGATCCGATCCTCCCCTTCCGGGAAAGTGTTTGGCGATAATGGCCATTTTGTTATTCGTACCCGATCGTAAGCCGGCAATAAAGGCTTTACCAAATTTACTAACCCAATAAGGATCCCCACCAAACAATCTGGTTGAGAGATCTGGATTCTTCGATGGGTCATTAAGGGTTAGAACATCAAGGGACAACCCGTAATAAAAATTGAAACCAAGCTCCACCAATTCTGATCCAACCAATTGGCCGGTTTGTTCGGCTAAAGCAGTATCCCAGGTAGCGCCGATCGCCATTTGGTTCGGCACTAACGATAAGCCGTTTAATATCTGGTCGTTCGGGTAACCACCCCCCTCTTGGGAGACTCCGATATAGAGTGGGATGGGAGAATGGGAATTGGTTTGGGGTTTAGCTGAATTATTTTTTTGCAGAGATTCAATCAATTCACGGATGGTGGTAGTAGTAAATTCATCTTTGAAATTATCCCGATCCCTTCTCAGGATAACGCCACCAACGTGGTGATTTGTGATCAGATCGAAAATTTTTGAATTAGGATCTGAATTTACACCATCAAACGAAACCAAAAATAGCTGGCCTACTTTTTCTTGCGGGGTTAATCTTGCGAACACCCTTTCGGCTTCACTACCCGATTGCGCTCTAGCTGGATCGATTCCGATAACATTAAATATCAATAGAAACACAACTACCAAGGTAACAACGTTGTACCAGCGCGGGGTGGGTGCGTTTTTCACTTGTTGATTAAACCATTAATCCACAAATATGATGAAGGAATAAACAATCAGGATCTTCATAACTCTACGAAATAGGATCCCGCGGCAGCGTCGATCAGTTCTCTACTCATCGTCGGAGCAATATTCCGAAATTTGGCGACATCAACGATCTGATCACATATATCCCGTGGGTGCGAAGCACGCAATTTTCTGGATTGCTTTGCATACCATTCACTCACCAAATACGCCAACCCTTCATCGCTATATTCCACTTTTTTGGTCTTTGCCATTATTTTAAATATCTTCTGGTACTCCGTCAGGGTTGGGTCTTGTATTTCGATCTTATGGCGAAGCCTTCTTAGAAAAGCCTCATCAACCAACTCTTTTGGAGGTAAGTTTGTGGAAAAAATGACCATGACATCAAATGGAATATCAATTTTTTTACCAGTGTGCAAGGTAAGGTAGTCGATGCGATTTTCCAGGGGGACGATCCAACGGTTTAATAGGTCGCGAGGGCGAACCAGCTGCCGACCAAAGTCATCGATCAGTAGACAGCCTCCATTCGCTTTCACCTGAAAAGGAGCTTCATAGAACTTAGTATCTTCGTTGAATACCAGATCTAGTCCATCCAACGTCAGTTCGCCGCCCACCACAATAAAGGGCCGATATATCTGTACCCAACGAGCATCCACCCGCGCTGGTGTTATCAGATCCATAAGCTCGTTCGTTTCGGATGCCTCAGCTTGAACTTTTTGGTGATTAACTGTATCGAACAGTTTGATGATCTGACCGTCTACAAAGATAGCGTAAGGTATATACATCGTTCCAGAGTTCACTTGGCTTCCAAATGCCCGGGCCACACTTGTTTTACCATTTCCAGGAGGGCCATAAAGGAAAATGGAAGAACCAGAATTTAGCGCAGGCCCAAGTTTTTCTACGGTTTCGTTATTTAATACCAAATGGTCCAGCAAACCGATCACGCTTTCCCTCGTTACGATCGTATCGTGTTTGCTCTGCTTCCGAATCGCGTCATTATAAACAGCCAGTGTAACCGGCGCGGGGCCAGCATAGGTATTCCGTCGCAGTTCATTCTTCGCCCGTTCAACACCAATGCTGGTGATCGTATATTGGTAGGATCCTTCTCCGTAACCAACCGTGGAAGATTTCACTTCAATATGTTTATCTTTTTTCAAAGAATCGAGAACCACTTCTGTAACACCAACAAAAGGCAGCGATATTTCTTTGGCGATCTCATTTCCGGTAAGAGTTCCTTGGTAATACATAATTTTCAAGATGTGATCTTGCAGCCAAAAAAGGGTGAGACCAGTATCATCAATGGATTTAATTTCCGGTGGCGTAAATAAGCCGGATTCAGCCTTTTTGTTATCTTTGAAAAAACTACTTAGAGAATCGTCTGTCATGGTTGACCTTCCTGAAAATAAATAAAACTCGCGTATGACAAAATAATTATAGCATTTTGAGGTTTGAAGGAATTATTGGATTGAACAATTCTCATTGTATAATTCGAAGCATGAATTTATCTGTACTTATCCCTGTTTACAATGAAAAAAACACCATACAGGAGATTATCTCCCGGGTGTTGAAAACCGGTCGTGTTTACGAGATCGTCATCGTAGATGATGGTTCAACTGATGGAACCCGTGAGCTCCTTGCTGGGTACCAAGGACAACCTAATATTAAGGTTGTATTGCACGAAAAAAATTCCGGTAAAGGCGCCGCATTGCGTACCGCCATCCAATCAGCAACGGGTGATGTGATGTTGATCCAGGATGCTGATCTGGAGTATAACCCCAGCGAATATCCAATTCTTTTAAAACCAATTGAAGAAGATATGGCCGACGTTGTTTATGGCTCCCGCTTTCTTGGCGCCCCTCACCGCGCCATCTTATTCTGGAATATGATCGCTAATAAACTACTCACCACAATGACCAATATCCTTTACAACACCATTCTCTCTGATATGGAAACGGGTTACAAGGTGTTCCGCCGAGAAGTGGTACAGGATATGAAACTTCGCGCGAATCGGTTTGATTTTGAGCCAGAATTCACCGCTAAGATCCTCAAAAAAGGTGTTCGTGTGTTTGATGTGCCGATCACATTTAACCCTCGAGAATATTCTGAAGGAAAAAAAATTGGCATTTGGGATGCATTTGAAGCGGTGTGGGCTTTACTTAAATATCGTTTTGTAGACTAATAGAAGCTAACCCCGTGAAATTGAAGTTCAAATCACGGGGTTTTTTTATTTAAAATTTTATGTCTTTCAACCGTAACTGTAGGGTAGTTTGGCCATTGAATTCATTGAGATCTAGGTTGAACATAACGTCTATCATTTTCGGCAACGAGGGCAATAAATGACCAAAATTAAAGCCGATCGCGTCGATGGTGCCTTTACCATCGGTGAGAGTTAATTTCAGGTGTTTATCGCCGCCAACGGTTCTTTTTGATCTGATCTCCACATTCTCACTAACAAATACAGCATCAGGGTTTTCCTGACCGGTAGGCTGCAAGTACTCAAGGTGTTCCATCGTCTCAAAGGTGAGGTCGCTCAACTTCACTACCATGTCCGCTTTCAAGGTGGGCGTGAGGTCAGTTGGGATTTTTTCAGCGATATCTTGTGTCATCCGTTCCTTGAACTCAACGAGGTTTTCATTTTTGATCGTAAAACCCGCGGCAGCGGCATGGCCGCCGTACTTCACGAAGAGGTGCGAGATGCGATCTAAGGCGTTAGACATATGGTATTCGGGGATGGATCTGCAAGAACAGCGAGTGGTGCCATCGGCCTCATCCATCGCGCCGACGATGGCAGGGCGGTAGTAACTTTCGCACAATTTTGAAGCCGCTAAACCAACAATACCCTGGTTAAAATCTGGCGCAACCGCGAATAGAAATTGCAGATCAGGGTTTTCGCTTACAGCGATTTCCTTCGCCCTCTCCTGAATTTCCCGAGTGATCTTCTGCCGCTCGTAATTTTGAACATTAAGCCGCTGTGCCAGCTCACCCGCTAAACT
>CAIRYE010000218.1 GCA_903882765.1 uncultured Anaerolineae bacterium | reverse complement strand
CAAGGCAGTAAACCAGAGGTCCCCTGGTTATCGCGATCTTCTTTTCGTGCCCCTTTACATTCGGATGGGCCCGATGAAAAATAACTTCGATGGGAAACTCGATCGATAGTGATTCTCCCAATATTTTTTCCTGAGGAATTTGGAAATACTCGCTTGCGCGCGGATCATAACTGCTGGCTGTTTTTTCATTAGCGGTTTTGCAAACTTCTGGAATAGACATAGGCTCGCCATTGTTTAGGATCGATCTGGAAGAATGTTGGCGAACCCAGGATGGAATTCTGATAAAAACATTATTGCTGAGTGAATCTGGTAACCCTTGGATCCATACTTTACCAGAAAACGGGAATTCAGATCGAATTGCTACCCCGGTTGAATCACTTACTTTCTTTGGAAGATACTGATCTAAGAAAAACCTATTATGTGATATATGGTAAGCGGCATCTTCTAAACCACAAATTGTGCGCGATAGATTTGGGGGGCAGCACGGCACAGAAAACCAATTCCTGCGCTGAATATCGATGGCTACCTCAAGCGGATTGTTATAAAGATAGCTCTCACCATCCATCCCAAGGCCAACCAACATGGCGTTATAAATTTGCCATTCCATCAGGTCAAAATATTTTGCCTCGTCTGTGAGTTCTCCCATTTGTTGCGACCATAAAATGCTCGCAATGGCAGCGCATGTTTCATTGTAGGCATAGGCAGGGTCAAGTTCATAATCCATCCCAAAACCCTCATTCCACGAGAACGAACCTAAACCACCGGTGATATACATCTTCGAAGATATCATCCTGTCCCAGCATACTTCTTGGGTAGAAAGGATATTTTGGTTAGGGAGATATTTTTGGATCCTAGAAGCCGCTGCTTCTAGATAGCCAAACCGTACGGAATGCCCGACGGGTTCTTTTTGTTGGCTTACGGGCGTGTGCTGTTGGAAGTATTTACCGCTCAACTCCTCCAATTTCCGTTTCAATTTTGAAAAGGGCGGGTTCTTAGAGTCATTATCTAGAGGGATCACCGAAAAGCGAAAGTTGGGGTGATCTGCTAAGTAGGCGGTTCTTTGTTGGTTTACGATTCTTTTTCGTTTCAAAGAGCTATTTTTTTGAAAATGCGTCAAAATCCCATAAAAAATCGATCTGCCTCTTTGCGAAAGAAATTGATCCGCCAGGTCAAGGTACCTCTGCTCTTGGGTCACCTCAAATAACTTGATCAACGCTAACTCGATCTCCTCGTGGCCATCTGTGAATATTGCTGGTTTGCCAAGAAAATCGCGAGCAAGCAGATCAGCCGTGCGGGTAGCAATAGCTAGAACGTGATGATTGTGAAACACACGATAATGAGAAATACAACCCTCGATCAGGTGTCCGAGGCAATATAATTCGTGTTCGATTTGCAGGTTTACCCAACGTTGGGTAGGGAAGTGGAATTGGTTATAGGTAAAAATATAACCATCTTCGGTTTGGGTGGTTCTAATTAAGGATGTGATCTGATCGATTTTGCCTAACAAATTCGCGCTTTGGGTTTGCTTGTAGATCTTACAAGCGGCATCTAGCCATTTGTAAGCGTCTGAATCAGCGAACACCCAACCTTCCCGAAACCCCTCTTTTTCGCCAGATACGATACGGAAATTATCGATACATCCGCTTCTTTCTAATTCCTCCCATTGGTGGAAGATAGAAATCGAATTATTTAATTCACGGATCTTTTCCCAAAATGGTAATTGGGTGGAGTGGGTTGTCATATCATTCAAATTTCGCAGGTTTACCAGTGATAAATCAGGGCAGCAACGAGTGCGGCGCGCTCGGGAAGGCTTTTTGTAAAGATGTACTCCCGTTCCGAGTGCAATCCTTCGCCATAGGTCCCAATTCCATCTAGCAGCGGAATCCCTAGAGGTGATACAAAATTACCATCAGATCCGCCTCCAGACCCGCCAGCGATGAGTGTTTGACCAATGGTTTGGGCGATACGATCGGCTTTGGCGAACGTTTTCTTCATCGTATCATCTGAAGGCATGGGTGGGCGGTTGAGACCACCGGTGACCTCAATGGTTGTTCCAGAAAGAATAGGGGTAAGCTGCGCCAATTCACTTTTAATCCTGTCAGCTTCTTCAGGAATGAGAACGCGAAAATCAATATCAGCGGAGGCTGAATCGGGTACCACGTTGGTAACGGTACCGCCGCGAATAACGCCAACATTTAAGGTTGTGCCCTTATCGTAATCGGTCATTTTTTGAATGCGCACTACCTGATGAGCTAATTCTTCAATGGCGTTAATGCCTTCGCTATGTGCGCCGCCCGCGTGTGAAGCTCTGCCTTTTACAGTGATGTAAAAATCCCCAACTCCTTTTCGCCATGTCTTTAAAGAGCCATCCACTAATCCCGATTCAAGGATAAGCGCGAGGTCCGCCTTTTTTGCCTCCTCTTCGATCACCTCTCGTGAGGTTTCGCTACCAGCCTCTTCATCAGTTGTGATCAAAAGTACCACTTTTTTATTCAAACCATTTTCACTGATCAGCCTTTTGATGGCGGCGAGCGATATGATGATTCCGCCTTTCATATCTAAAACACCGGGGCCAAAGATCTTATCTCCTTTTTCGTAAAAAGGCATATTTTGTAGTGTACCGATCGGGAAAACGGTATCCATATGATGCATAAGCAAGATCGTTTGCGCGCCTTCACCAAATCTGCCGATGAGTATGTTACCTGTATTTTTATTCTCTACGATTTCCACTGAACCGCCGAGGTTTTTTATTTCCCCTGAAAAATATTTTCCCAATTCATCGATAGCAAGCTTGTTTTCTGTTGGGGTTTCCATTTCAACCACTGTTTTCAACATGGTCTTCATCGCTGCTACTTCGTTTGCGAAATCAAAATTCATATAGGCTCCAATTTATGGTGGTAAATGTCGTACAAGACTTATAATTTTTAAATATGATCATCAAAGTTTCTATTATAAATGTTCCTATCAATTCTGCGTTCGATTATCTTGTGCCTGAAGAACTTGAACGCAAGATCCGCGTGGGTCAGTTGATCACCGCTCCTTTCAATACGTACTTGGCGTATGGGGTTGTTATTGAATTGAACGTTCCCCATTCTGTTTTTGAGTTGTTACCAATTAGGTCGATCTGTCAGGATGAACCTTATGTTTCAAAGGAAATGGTTTCCGTCGCATTATCTGTATCAGATCATTTTCTTTGTCCAATAAGCAAACTCATCGAAATGACACTTCCGACTCGTTTTTCGGAGTTTGCTGAATTTGAATATTCACTCCTAAATGCCCAATGGGTTGAGCGGAAATCCCAGATCGAACAGCAGATTCTCCTTTTCATCAACGGCAAGGGGGTGGTAAACGGAAATAAGATAGAGAAACAATTTCCGACTGTAAAGACAAAACCGATCCTCTCAATGTTGGTTAAGGCCAATTTATTGCAAAGGGCACCGCGGTTGCCAAAAGCTGTCGCGAGAACAAAATATGTTAAAACAGCAGCCATAGCGATCTCTCGTCAGACTTTTTATGAGCACGAAAACGATCTGGGAAAGACCCCTGTGACCAACGAGCGCCGCCGCATGGCGTTAGAATACTTATTTGATGAGGGTATTCCAGTGGCGGTAAACTGGGTGTACGCAAGCTCGGGTTGCAACAAAGCTGATTTGGACGAACTGGCGGATCGCGAGTACATCGTCTTATCTGAAGTAGAAATTTTTCGCGATCCATTAGAACGGGTCAATCACCGGAGCCTTGGTTATGGGCAACCGGCTGATCTCACTTCTGATGCGGCTGCTAAAGAGACTCTTCAAGTGATGCTTGATAGCCAAGCTAAAAGCTCAGATATCAAACCTTCCTTTCTCTATCAAAAAAGTGACCAAAAATCTTCAGATTCTGTTTATCTACGAGTGGTGGAAAACGCAATTAATGAAGGTCGTAGCGCAATGGTACTCGCTCCTGAAATGGCATTTACCCCTAAATTGGTAAGATTATTTTCATTGAAATTTCCTGGGCTTGTTGGTTTGTTCCATAGCGGAATGAGCAACGGCGAAAAATACGACACCTGGATGAGGGTTTATTCCGGCAAGATCAAGATCATCGTTGGTACGATGTCGGCTTTATTTCTACCAATAAACGATCTCGGTGTTATCATCCTCGAAGAATGTCATGATTCCTCGTATAGAAGCGCTTTTTCGCCAATTTTCGACTCAATATATGTGGCTGAAAAACTAAAAAAACAGTTCAACACATTGAATATCTACTCCTCCCAAACCTTGCCGATCGAACTTTTGTACAAGGAAAAATACAATATCTCCGACCAAAAGACCGGCCTTCTAAAGCTTTTGCCATCTCTACCAACAGCCTTTGAAACTGATCTTGAAATTAAACTGATCGATATGCGGTTGGAACTAAAGACCGGCAATCGAGATGTCTTGAGCAGAGGGCTACAAGAATCTTTACGTCAATCCTTAGCGAATGGCGAACAAGCCATTTTATTTCTAAATCGTCGAGGTGATTCCACTTACGTTTTTTGTCGGGATTGTGGGCAAAGCCTTCGCTGCGAAAATTGCGATTCTGTGTTGGTCGAACACAAAATGGAAAATTCTCGATCGACTATGTTGTTATGCCACTCTTGTGGATTTAATATGATTAAACCAGAAAAATGTCCTAAGTGCGATAGCAAATCCATTCAAAGTTATGGTTTGGGTGTCGAAAAACTTGAGGAGAAATGCAAGGGTCTCTTTCCAACAGCGAGAATTCTTCGTTGGGATCTCGACTCGGCAAAATCAGAAGTTCTCGACGAATTGGCTTTGGTTCATTTCGCTAATCATTCCGCTGATATTCTGATCGGCACCCAAATGATGGCAAAGAAGTATCAATTCCCCCAAGTTACTACCATTGGGCTTGTATTAGCGGATGTTGGCCTATCGCTTCCCGATCCATTCGTTAACGAAAGAATATTTCAACTTTATTATGAAATCATCCATCTTGCTGGCAAACAGGCTAAAACTCGTGTTTACATACAAACATTTCAGCCAGAAAATGAATTGCTCCGTTTGATAACCAACATAGAACCTGCTGAGTTTTTTGGTTGGGAGGTGCAGAATCGGTTTCGATTGAATTTACCCCCATTTTGTTCTCTAATAAACCTTGAATACCATCATAGCGACCAAAATAGCGCAAAGTACGATGCCTACCAAATAGCTGGCGTTTTGAGGTCCAAATTAAGCGCGATTGGCGATGAAAAAGCCGAGGTAATTGGTCCGGTTCCGGCTTATACTAATATTAAAAATCCGTTTGCTGGTTGGCGAATTTTGTTAAAAAATGTGAAAATTGAGATGATAAAAGAGCTTGACCTTGGTCAAGGCTGGAAAATCGACGTCGATCCGATCACCATTTAATCTCGTACTAAAGATGGAAAATATGAAGAATACTATTCCGATGCCTAAAAGGCAATTTCTAAGTTGGATGGATGTTGATAAATTGATCGATCGACTCATCCCTCAATTTGATCGTGAATTTACCGCAATGGTGATCATCACTCGTGGAGGGATCATCCCGGGAGGGTTGTTAGCGGAAGCGCTGCAAATTACACACGTGCTCACCGCCGCGGTCGATTTTCCAGCTGAAGTTGAACGGAACAAGTCCTTGATGGCTTGGCCTGAGTTCATCCAATTTCCAATGGAAGAAAAGCTAAATGGGCATTCGATCTTGATCGTGGATGATGTTTGGGGGTCAGGGAGAACGATCACCGCCGTGAAAAACAAAGTGTCCGCCGCGGGTGGATTCCCGGATACGTGCGTGCTTCACTACAATCCTTATCGGACTTTATTTGGGACCGTCAAGCCTGATTATTTCGCTGAACAAACCGATGCCCGGGTAATTTATCCTTGGGAGATCGATAGAGGGTCAGACAAGGAAAAATTACCCGAACAGCTTTAATTGTTATTTTAAAAATCCTTGGGAAAGAAACAACTCTGCATTGTAAATGGAGCCGCCAGCTGCTCCGCGGATCGTATTGTGCGAAAGAACCACAAATTTGAGGGTTAGGATGGTATCTTTGCGAACCCTTCCAACCACGGTCGACATTCCCTTGCCGGTGAAACGATCTAATTTCGGTTGAGGACGGTCAGATTCATATCGAACATCAATGACCGGATCAGGAGTAGAAGGAAGGTTCTGCGCGATCTTTGGACCTCGGTAATTTAGGAAGCTTAGGTTAACTGCTTCTATTGTTGGGTTTTCCGCTAGCTCAACATTCACGCAAACAGTATGACCATCAATTACCGCAACCCGATTGGTATGCGCTGATATCTGAATATCAGCCATCTTAATGCCGTTATCGGTAATTTTCCCCAACATTTTGAGCGGTTCCCACTCTACCTTTTCTTCTTCGCCATTAATATTTGGGATCACATTATCGATCACGTCCAAGGAAGGAATTCCCGGATAGCCTGCTCCTGAAAGAGCTTGTAACGAAACTGCCATCACTTTTTTTACCCCAAATGAGTCATCCAACGCTTTTAATGCCACGGTAAGGCCAGTACTCGTGCAATTTGGGTTAGTAAGTATAGCTCCTTGCCATCCGTGATTTCGCTGCTGTTGTGTTATGAGGCCGATATGCTCGCCATTCACCTCTGGCAACAATAGCGGTACGTCGATTTCGCGGCGATAGGACGAAGCGTTTGAACATACAACGATCCCTGCTTTGGCTAAAGCCGGTTCAATATCGTAGGCTTCTGACGCCGGCAATGCTGAAAAACAGATTTGTGCGCCGTTGATCGAATTGACATCCGATGGGGTGAGAACGATCTCTTCTGCCCAAGCCGGCATTTTCTCGGATAAGATCCATCGGCAGGCGTCCTTGTATTTTTTACCAATGGAGCGATCCGACGCGGTTAGCGCAACGACCTTAAACAAGGGGTGATCCCCTAATAGTGAAATGAATCTTTGACCGACGGAACCATTGGCACCTAATACTGCGACAGGGATTTGTTTATTCATCAATTTTCTCCAGAGATTTATTTTATCAAATCGTGTAGGCAAATAACTGCTTTTTCATCATCTGAGCTGTCGATTACAAGACTGATCGATACATCAGAGGATCCATGTGCGATGGCGAGAACATTTATTTTCATATCTCCAAGTTTGGAAAAGATCAAACCAGCGATACCGGGTGTATTTTTTGTACCATGACCAACAACAGTAAGGATGGACACTTCGTTGGAAGCAAATATTCCATCGATATCATTATTGGCGAGCTCTTTCGAAAACTCAGTCCGTAACGCGGTGATCACGTCATTGGATGGAGCGGTTGGAATCGCGAAGCAGATGGATTGTTCTGAGGAAGATTGGGTGATCAATGGAACACTCGTTCCGGTGGAAGCGACTGCGGCAAATGTTCTGGCCGCTACACCGGGTACACCAAGCATCCCTCGGCCTTCAACAGTGACTAATTTTTGTTTTCGAATTGTCGTGACTGCTTTGATGATTCTTTCCATTTGGGTTGGCTCACCACCTTGAAAGGATGCTACCAAGCGGGTGCCGGGATGACTTGGGTTAAAGGTGTTGCAAATGCGTAAACCTATCCCCGATTCGATCACCGGACGCACCGTTTTTGGATGCAATACTTTTGCGCCGTAATACGCCAATTCAGCGATCTCAGAGTAGAGGATCTCTGGAATCGTTCTTGCTGTTGGCACAATGCGAGGGTCCGCAGTCATTACCCCATCAACATCGGTCCAGATCCAAACATCGTCGGCGGGCAACACAGCTCCAAGGATCGCGGCGGAGTAATCGCTACCGCCCCTGCCAAGAGTCGTGGTGATGCCATCAACCGTTGCTCCAATAAAACCTGTTACTATGGGAACCATATTTTGGGCAAAGAGAGGGTTTAGAACCGCTCTAGTTTTGGTTGTGGTCGCCGCAAAATCGGGGTTGGCGTTTTGGTAAAGGTTATTTGTAACGACCAATTCCGTCGCGTCAACGTAGGTTGAGGGTATTCCTTTTGAGACAAAGATGGCGGATAAAACTCGCACACTCATTCGTTCTCCTAAGGAGGCAACTGCATCGAGTGCTCGCGGAGTGGTTTCGCCAAGTACAAACATAGCGTGACATAAAGATCTGAACTCGTTGATCAATTCAGAAATTGCCTCTTTTACCGCACCTTGAAGGGTTTCATCTGGGATGGATCGCTCGATGATCTCAAAGTGCTTTTGCTTCAAAAATTCGACAGATGAAACGATCACTTGCTCGTTGCCATTTGCTGCTTTTGTGGCTGTTTCAAGGAGGATATTGGTAGCGCCGGAGACAGCGGATATAACAACAGCAATATTCTTCCATTCCAATTTTTCTTGTTGTACGATTTCAAAGACGGTATTCATTGCTTCAGCGGAACCTACAGAAGTTCCACCAAATTTCATGATCAGTAGTTCTCGTTTATTACTTGTCATCGCTTATCCCTCGAGTTCAAAAAATAAAAAACGCCCCATTTGCGTGGGGCGTTTTTTTGCTTGAAAAAATTGGCTTCTATTCAAACAACAAAACCCCACATGAGTGTGAGGTAGTAGTTGTAGTAGTAGTCATCAAATAGGCGCACATAATTCACCGTTTATATCATTTTGTTATCTGTATGTCAATGCATTGCCATCAATAAACGCTGATCAGCGAAGTTCCATGACTCTTTTCAATTTCGATTCGATTTGGAAAGGCTTCCTTTAGGTCATCAAGGTGGGTGATGATCAAAATTTTGGCGAAATCATTTTTGATCACATTAATGCATTGCTTTAGTTTTTCTCTACCTTCCGTATCCTGTGACCCAAACCCTTCGTCAATAACCAATGTTTGCAGTTTTGCGCCGGAGCGGCTGGTAAGCACCTCTGATAAAGCTAAGCGGATTGCGAAATTTACTCGGAATGCTTCACCGCCGGAGTACATTTCATAATCTTTGTATTCTGATCCATCGCTGATATGAATGTTGAGCGTTTCTTTCAGATCTGCTCGATTCTTATCTGCGTACGCTTCTTGAGTGTTGATGCGAATGCTCATTGTATCGTTGGTTAACCGGCCAAGCAGTTCGTTGGCTTTATCCTCTATATTGGGAATGGCTTGTTCGATCAACAAGGCTGGAATGCCATTTTTACCGAAGGCGGTTTCAAGGGTGGATAAGTGTTTGATATCCGAGGCTAATTCAACCCTTCCTTTTTCGATCGAGGCTTTTCGTACTTTTTGTTGTTCAATTCGGCTTAACTTTTCTTGCTCTGCTCCTAATTCTTGATTCTTGGTTGTTTCGTGAGCAGTGAGTTCTGTTCGTTCTTGGAGGCTGTTTTCTAGATCTGTGGAGTGGTCTGAAAAGCTATCTAAGACCTGATTCATTTCATCAAACCTTAATAGGTTATTATTTTTTCTAGTTTCGATCTTCGTTCTATTGGTCTGTTTATCGTTTAGTTGGCGATCGATTTGTGTAAGTTTCCCAATCGCAGAAACAAGGTCAGAATAATCATCAGCACTAGATCGATTTGCTCTAACACTCTCAACTAGCTGGGCATACCCATTCAAGTCAAAATCTAAATCATCTATTTGTTGTTGAATGCTGTTCTGATTTTCTTTTTCTTCAAGGGCATAGCTTTCTTCCTTTAATTGATTTTGATTTTTGCGCAATTCTACTGATCCGTTTTTTTGCCAAACGCTGACATCAGTTTTTGTTTGGTCAATTTTTTGTTGCAAAACCGAAACCTGGGCAGTGATGCTGTTTCTTTTGTCTTCCACACCATCCAATTCATTTATTTGAGAGTTTACCTTGCTGACGAAGGCTTCAACTTCATCCTTGATCGCTTTCAGGGATGAAAATTCTCGATTTATTCCGAGTTGGTCCAAAATTGGTAGGATCGTTTGCTTGACTTGATCAATTTCGGTTCGGTAGGGAAGGGAGTAATCACCTTTTTCTAGATCGGCGAGATAGGAGGAAAGTTGTTTGGCATTACTTTCTTCCCAATCGGACTTCTTCAGATTGATAGCGGTTAATTCCGATTCCAACCGGGCAATGGAAGCGACAAACGTTTCTTTTTGTTGTTGAAGGGAAGTGAGCTGATCTGAATTTTTTGTCAAAAGCGATATTGCCTGCTCATTCGCAAGGATCTCGTTTTCGAATTTGTTCAGCTCATCTTGCTTGGATTCCGCCTCGCGTTCTAATTTGGCAATAAGGGCATCTTTTTCTGTATCAGACAATGGTTGCTCACACAAACTACAATGAGCGCTGTGAGTAGTAGAGAGGTGCTGTTTTCGATCGGTTAGTGCAGATAGTTCTTTTTTGCCCAAATTAACATTCGATTTGATAATTTCTATTTGTTGTCTCTGTTCTGTAACAGATATATCCCTAGTTTTGGCAACTTCGATCCTCTTTTCGAACTGTTCTGCTTCAGTTTTATTTTTGGCAAGCTCGAGTTCAAGAGTGGGGATCTTTGACAACTCTTTCTCTAGCGACATCTTTTGTGATTGGAGCGCGTTGATATTTGATTCAAGGACAGACTTAGCGTGATTCATATCTTGGTGCAGCCTGCTAAGTTCACTAAAAGAATTATTTAAGGAAATTGCCAGATCTTTGTTCCCTTGATGATGGTTCTTTTCTCCTTGTAATTTATTTAGTTCCTCTATTTGTTCGTTCAGGTTCTTGAGTTCAGCCACTTGTACAGGTAGTTTCTCCGACATTTGGTTAATTTCATTTTGTTTCGCTAATAAATTATCAAGTTTGGTGGTAAGCACTTGCTTCTTTATTTCAATGGATGATAGGACCGCTTGCTTTTCCCGGTCCAATTTCTGATATTGTTCATAAATTCCGGTGAGCTTGTCGAGAAGCAGTTCGTTTTTCTTCCAAGCTCGATAATTTTCTTCGATCAATTCTTTTTTTGACGTGAGGGCAAACAAAGGACTTTTGTCAGCTTCCAATAAAGCGATCTCGGCGAGAACGTCCTGTAATTCTTGTTCATCCTGCTGAACGAGAATTCGCTGATCTGCGCAGTTTTTTTTCTGGCGCTCGTGTTGTTCGATATTATGTTGAAATAGATCGATGTTTGTTTGGATCGTAGCTTTTTGTTTTTGCAAACTTTTTAGCTCATCCTTTATCGATGTAATGGATTGCGTTATTTGTGGCTCAGTCACCAGGTATGCGTCAATTTCTTTGATGGCAGCTTCTTCTTGCTTGTAGAGGTTTTCTTTTTCTCGCTT